>JAFPZI010000113.1 GCA_017417365.1 Synergistaceae bacterium | reverse complement strand
TGACCAGTCTGGGAACGTGGGGACTGCCTCAGATGGTGCAGAAGTTCTACGCAATCAAGAACGAGGGCGACATCAACAAAGGCACGGTAATATCTACGCTGTTCGCGCTCGTCGTCGCCGGAGGGTGCTACTTCTTGGGAGGGTTCGGCCGGCTCTTCACTGCACAGCTTGACCCGACGGGAGCGGGAGTCCCTGTGGAGGGTTACGACTCGGTTATTCCCGTAATGTTGTCTGGGCTGCCTGATATTCTGCTGGGAGTTGTTGTGATTCTTGTGCTGTCGGCGTCAATGTCCACGCTGTCTTCGCTGGTCTTGGCCTCGAGTTCGACACTCACGCTAGACCTCCTGAAGGGGCACGTGGTCAAGGACATGGACGAGAAGCAGCAAGTGTTCATAATGAGGGTGCTAATTGTGGTGTTCATAGCAATATCTGTGGTGCTTGCGTTGATTCAGTACAGCTCAAACGTAACGTTTATAGCGCAGTTGATGGGCGTATCTTGGGGAGCACTGGCGGGTGCGTTCTTGGCACCGTTCATGTACAGCCTTTACTGGAAGGGAGTAACTAAACTTTCTTGCTGGGTGAACTTCCTGTTCTCGAGTGTAGTTATGGTCGCGAATATTTTCGTGAGGCCGGAATTTCCTGAACTCTTGAGGTCGCCGATCAATGCGGGTGCGTTCTGCATGCTAGCTGGGTTCGTGATAGTTCCTGTTGTGAGTGCGATTACTCCCAAGCCCGACAAGAAGTTTGTTGATGAAGCGTTCTCGTGCTACGCCAAAACGGTAACGGTGAGGCAGTCCAGCGCGTTGGGTGATGATGAATAAGTGAGAGTAATAGACATTCACACTCACACTTTCCCTGAGAAAATAGCTTCCCGAGCAATCGAGAGCCTGAAGGCCAAGAGCCACACTATAGCCTTCACTGACGGGACTACGGACAATCTCGCACGGTCGATGGCTGATGCGGGCATTGCCTGTTCTGTTGTGCAGCCAGTGGCCACCAACCCCGCGCAAGTTCCACGCGTCAACGACTCCTCAATTGCCCTCAACGAGACCTTCACGGAGACGGGGATAATGTCGTTTGGCTGCATGCACCCGGACTTTGAGGGCTGGCACGAAGAATTAGGGAGGCTATCACGTTCCGGCATTCGAGGAATCAAGCTGCACCCCGTGTATCAAGGCGTGTGCGTTGACGACGAGAGGTATATACGTATTCTGCGACGCTGCGGTGAACTTGGCCTAATCGTTATGCTACACTCCGGCTGGGATATAGGCTTTCCCGGAGCTGGTGAGGCTCTCCCAGAGAGGATGGCTCGTGCACTGCGTGAGGCGGGAGATGTCCGGGTAATTCTCGCGCACATGGGCGGTTGGCGTTGCTGGCGTGAGGCTGAGGAGGCCTTTGCGGACTCTGGGGAGAACGTCTACATTGACACAGCGTTTTCGCTCGGGGAGTTTACGCCCCTTGAGGATGGGTACTACAAGACTCATGAAGAATGCGTAATGCTCGGACGTTCGGAGTTTGTGAGGATAGTGCGGAGGTTTGGGAGTGAACGAGTACTCTTCGGGACGGACTCGCCTTGGGCCTCACAGAGCGCGACTCTCAGGGAGATTGACGCACTGCCGTTGACTGACGAGGAGAAGTCAGAGATATTCTGCAATAATGCCGCAAAACTTCTTGAGGTTAAGAAATCATAATACGTGAGCCGCCAGCGTTGAGGCTCTGCAAAAAATAGCGTTATCTCCTCCCTTGAACGCTCAGGGGAGGTTAATTTTTCCCTCACTGTGTTATCATTAACTCACACAAAATTTCCCAAACAATAAATTTTCTGTCATCAAGGAGGAATCTATATGGCCAGCAAGAAATTTCCCTCCGGTTTCCTGTGGGGAGGAGCCACCGCCGCTAACCAGTGTGAAGGTGCTTACGACTCCGACGGCCGTGGACTCTCAAGCGTCGACACTATCCCCTCAGGCAAGGACCGAATGACCGTAGCACGCGGTGAACGCATCATGCTCGAGTGCGAAACCGGCTACGCTTACCCCTCACACGAGGCAATCGACATGTACCACAAGTACAAGGAAGATATTGCCCTCTTCGCTGAAATGGGCTTCAAGTGCTACAGGCTCTCCATAGCTTGGACTCGCATTCTCCCAAACGGCGACGACGACTCACCAAATGAGGCCGGCCTAGCGTTCTACGAGTCCCTGTTCCTTGAGTGCAGGAAGTTCGGCATTGAACCCCTCGTAACGATTGACCATTTCGACACCCCGATAGCGTTAATCAAGCAGTACGGAGGCTGGAGGGACCGCAGGATGATTGATGCGTACCTGAAATACTGCCGGGCAATCTTCACGCGCTACAAGGACCTAGTGAAGTACTGGATAACCTTCAACGAAATCAACATGCTGCTTCACATGTCGTTCATGGGAGCTGGAATAGCCTTCGCCGACGGTGAGGACAGGGAGCGGGCCAAGTACATTGCGGCACATCATGAGTTGCTTGCGAGTGCTTTGGCGGTCAAGCTGGCTCACGAGATTATGCCGGGCTCGAAGGTCGGGTGTATGTTGGCGGCGGGACAGTTCTACCCTTATTCGTGCAACCCCGACGACATTTGGGACGCTGCGGAGAAGGACAGGGATAACTATTTCTTCACGGACATTCAGGCTCGGGGTGAGTACCCTGTGTGGGCGTTGAAGAGGATTGAGCGCGCGGGGATTACTGGGTTGTTCCGCGAGGGGGATTCTGAGGTCCTGAAGGCCGGGACTGTGGATTACGTAGCGTTCTCGTATTATTGCTCACGTTGCACGACTGCGGATCCTGAGATTTTCGCAAAACATGCCCGCTCAGGTAATGCGGTGTTCAGGGCGGTTGTGAATCCCTACCTGAAGAGCACAGAATGGGGTTGGCAGATTGACCCGTTGGGACTGAGGATTACTGCCAATGCGTTATACGACCGCTACCAGAAGCCGCTGTTTGTTGTGGAGAACGGGTTAGGTGCAGTGGACAAGCTGGAGGACGATGGGAAGGTGCATGACCCTTACAGGATAGAGTATTTGCGGGCACACCTTTTGGCACTCAGGGACGCAATCACTGAGGACGGGATTCCTGTGATTGGGTTCACGGCGTGGGGGTGCATAGATTTGGTGAGTGCGTCAAGTGGGGAGATGAAGAAGCGGTATGGGTTCATCTATGTGGACAAGGACGACTCGGGAAGTGGGAGTCTGAAGCGTTACCGCAAGGATAGTTTTTACTGGTACAAGGGAGTGATTGAGTCCGACGGCGGGAGTCTCGATGAGTAAGGAGGGTGGTTGATGGACGTTATTCTTGACGGCCTGAAGGGTGCTGCGAGCGAAATTATCGGAGGTGCGGTGCTTGTGTTTCTTGGGTGGCTGTACACAAAGTACCGGGCATTCATGAAAGTCTATGAGCATCGGAAGGCTGAATTTGCGAACATGCTGAATCAGGTTGGGGCGATGAAGCGGGAATGTGAACGTTTGCAGGCGGAACTTCAGCGCAAGGACGAAGCACTAAGGCAGGCGGAAGCTCAGAGGCAAGCAGACTCACAGCGAGTAACTGAGCTACGGAGTCAGCTTGAGGGTGTGCGGGCGGAACTTGGACGCAAGACTGAGGCAGAAGCACAGAGACAGGAAGACTCACAGCGTGTAACGGAGCTACAGAGTCAGCTTGAGGGTGTGCGAGCGGAACTTAACCGTAAGACTGAGGCACTCAGTGAGGCGGAAGCTCAGAGACAGAAGGACTCCCAGCGCGTAACTGAGCTACAGGGTCAGCTTGAGGCACAACGGCAGGAACTGGAGCGGGCAAAACAGCTTCTGAAGCAAAATCCAGCGATGAGTGATGAAGAGTTTCTGGAACTGTGCAAGTCGGGTGAGGCCAGAAAAGTTGAAGCGGCCATCATGATTGGTGCGAATGTCAACGCTAAGGA
>JAFPZI010000112.1 GCA_017417365.1 Synergistaceae bacterium | reverse complement strand
TCAAAGATTGCCCCCCTGAAGTTCACACGCATATCTCTTCGGCAATGGCCCTGAGTTCGCGTGAGGCAGCAGCAATGTCGGGTGAGGCGAAAATTGCGCTGATTACGTCCAAGCCAGCTATAACCGTCCCGGCGAGTTCACGGGCATTCTTGAAGGAAATTCCCCCGATGGCGACAACTGGAATCTTCACCGCCTCGCAGATTTCCCGCAAGGCCTCGTGAGTGATGTCGACAGCGTCGGACTTTGACCCAGTGTGGAAGACCGCTCCAGCCCCGAGATAGTCCGCACCCTGAGCTTCTGCCCTCACTGCCTCCTCTGGTGTACGAACGCTGACACCGAGAATTTTCCCCGCACCGATTAACCTTATCACACTTCCGGCCTCCATGTCGTCCTGCCCAACGTGGACCACGTCAGCGTCGACCTCGCGGGCAAGATTAACGTTGTCGTTCACGATGAAGGGTATATCGTGTTCCCTGCAAAGCCTCTGAATCTCCAGTGCCTCATACTTGAAGACCTCGTAGCCTAGATTCTTCTCGCGGAGCTGAATCAGTGTTGCCCCTCCAGTAATAGACTCCCTCACGACTTGGCCAAGAGTCCTGCCGTTGAGCCATGCCCTGTCAGTAACAGCGTAAAGCCTCAGAGAGTCCCTAGAGAACTTCATATTTTGCGCCCCCGTCAAGAACTTCGCCGGTCATGAAGTATATTGCGTCGATGATTCTGTTCCTGTAGGTTGAGTTGCCGTTTTTGGGGTCAAACGCTATTTCTCCGGCCAAGCCCATAGCGCACACCGAAGCCGCAGCAGCCTCGAGCTTTTGTTCAGGGTTAGCCGCAACGAATGCAGTCATCAGTGCCGAGAGCATACAGCCAGTGCCGGTAATCCTGCCCATTTCTGGTCTGCCGTTACGGATTGCGTAACAGCGTTCGGAGTCGGCCACGAGGTCAATAGCTCCAGTGAGAGCCGCAATCACTCCGGCCTCCCGAGCGAAGTCCTTCACGAACTACCATAAAGGCCAAATTCTCATCACTGACCGAGTCGGCTTTGTCCGCGTCGACACCGTGAGTAGTCCCTGAGCCTAGAACCATAGTCTTAATCTCTGAGGCATTCCCGCGGATAACGTCGAACTTCAGGGCGTGAGTGAGGTTGATTGCTGTGCGTGTGCGTAGAGTGCTGGCTCCCGCTCCCACAGGGTCAAGGAGGAGGACATGACCCAATTTCTGTGCTTTGCGTCCGGCCCGGAACATTGCGTCAATCGTGCGGGTGTTCAGGGTCCCAATGTTGATGTTGAGGCCGCTGCAGATTGCGGTGATTTCTTCAGCGTCGTCGGGTTCGTCTGCCATTATGGGGCTGGCTCCGCAGGCAAGAAGGGCGTTGGCCACGTCGTTGACGGTAACATAGTTAGTGATGTTGTGGATAAGGGGCGAGGTTTTGCGGACGTTATCAAGATATTTCCCGAGCAAAATGTGTCATCCTTTCGGGAAGCTGTATACTTTGTGAAGGGTGAATGAATCCTTTGTGAAGGTCCCTACGCCGGCATTATCCGGATCAGGTTATTATGGTCGGAACATTAAGGATATTCCCTCTCAGCCTGTGATACAAGCTCCCATTTCGTTATTGTTGTGAGTGGAGTTAATTATATCTCTGAATCCGTGATGTGTCATTTATTCTTTCATGAGCGCAGAAATATTAGGGTAACAAGAAATTTTTGGTGCTTGACTTAAAATTGGTAAGAGTGTAATCTATGCGAGTTGCTAGTCCTACATATTTAAGACTGGCAATGTAATACTTTTACTATCTATTCAGGAGGCTTGTTTTAATGGCACAGGGTACCGTAAAGTGGTTCAACGAGAGCAAAGGGTACGGATTCATCACCGCTGACGAGGGTAAGGACGTCTTCGTTCATTACAGTGCGGTTCAGGGCGAGGGTTTCAAGACTCTCAACGAAGGCCAGAAGGTTTCATTTGATGTCGTCAACGGGGAGAAAGGTCCCCAGGCTGCTAACGTTGTGAAGCTGTCGTAAGTTGTAAGTCTCCTGCACACCGCATAACTACCAGGCAGCAGATAATCACTTGACATCATGAAGTAATGAGGACCCTGTGAGTACGCAAGGCCCTCAATTTTTTACCCCGTGTTGCTATAATAACATGTATTCTTGCTTAAGAAGGTGAATCCCGTGAACGTACATAACTCAATTAGCAATTATTCTGAGATTAGCAAATATCGCAGCAACAGAACGCAGAGGCCTAATAGCTACATGGACAGCGTCAAGATGTTCGGTGCGAGGATACTTCAGGCTTTGCTTGCGACTTTGACGTTCACAGTCCAGCTAGTCCCAGAGGATGACGGGTCGGTTACTGGTTCCGTTGAAGAGCTTGATTTGTTCGAGAACTCAGCCACAAAGGACGGGTGCATGAGATTATTGCTTGAGGACATGAAGGAATATGCCCGGGATTTCTGTAGTGAGTTTGCTCTATGGTCGTCCGCTCCCAACAGGATGAAGCATATACCTTATGTGGCGAAGATTCTCTGTGTGTCTGATGAACGGCTGCTGGAGTCCATGATATGCCAACCTGGAGGGAACTAAAACGCTTCTGCGACAATGACGGCTGGGAGTGCTACAAGATAACTGACCACTACTTTTACCGCAAGAGGCTTCCTAACGGTGATGTTTTGCGCACAAAGGTTTCTATGGGCAGCGGTGAAATTAAAAGTGGTTTGTGGCAGGGAATCAGGTCTAGGCAGCTTCAGGTTACCCAAGAATACTTCAACAGCAAAATATAGAGAGCCTCACGACAACGCAAGGCCCCCAAGTTTTACAGTTTATCCGCGAACTTTGCACCTCACCATCAACGCCCCTAACACGAACCACAACACGCACACTCCATAACCGGCTTCACAGCCCCCGCTAGGACTCCCTACGCTTCTGGTGTCTCCCCCGTTCAGTGCCTCCCATGACTGCCACAGAGTGTAGCTCCAGACTACCGGCCTGCTGTCAGCTCTGTCGGGTCCATTGCTCCGAGTGTAAGCTACAACGTCGTAGTCCTCAGAGACAGCACCCCCAACCCCAAGCGTGAAGGGCCCGGTGTACTGCACAATCCCTCCCCCGTTGACCGAGCAATATACTTCCGCGTCCTCCCTGCAGTCGAGAGATACAGTGATAGACCCGATATAGTTCCCGTCAGGCAGCAAGCAGCTCGGAGCATCCATCTTCGGCAGTCCAGCAACAAACACACTCACGCTCACTTCTGCGTCCCTCTCGTCAATAACACTCACTCCGGCCGGGACGTTCACCCTTCCCGTGAACACGTACAAGTGCGCTGCCTCAGGGTGAGAGTCCCCGCTGAGCACCGTCCATCCCGCAAACTCCCCGTATTCGTCAATGTCCGCCTCGTCCTCGTTATAGTAGCTGCGCAGATAGTTCACAGTGTCCCAAGTTATGACCGCTTCGTCAACGCCGCCGTTTGTGTACTCGATATATGTCTTTGTCGGCAGAAGCGAAATGTAGTCCGCCCCGTGAGCTGCGGTAATGTCGTCAACAGGTACACACCCTGCCAGCACTCGCCCTTCTGACCGAACGTCATCACTCAAACCTTCCGAAGCCCACACGGAAGAGCTCCCGACACGCGTAACTCTTTCGGTCTCGTCTGCGTAGAATGAGTCCTGAGCACGAAGCCACGCCATCATAACTTCAGGGTAGTGATTCAGCCTCACAGTATCCACAGAGGACAGGAGGGT
>JAFPZI010000111.1 GCA_017417365.1 Synergistaceae bacterium | reverse complement strand
CCTTGAGGTGCTGAGAATCATCAATGAGCCTACAGCAGCTTGCTTGGCATACGGCGAGAACAAGAAGGAAGAGCACAAGATTCTAGTGTTCGACTTGGGCGGAGGAACATTTGACGTGTCTATTCTTGATGTAGGCGAGGGAGTGTTCGAGGTCTTGGCCACAGCAGGAGATAACAGGCTCGGCGGAGATGACTGGGATAACAGGATAGTTGAGTGGATAGTCGCAGAGTTCAAGAAGCAGGAAGGTATCGACCTCAAGAATGACAGCATGGCGATGCAGAGACTCCGCGAGGCAGCAGAGAAGGCGAAAATCGAGCTGTCCAACATGACGGAGACCACCATATCGTTACCGTTCATCACGGCTAACCAGACGGGCCCGAAGCACCTGGAGATGAAGTTAACCCGCGCAAAGTTCGAGGAAATGACGGCGGATTTGCTTGACCGTACGATTAAGCCCACACAGAGAGCGTTAGAGGACTCCGGGCTTAGTGCCGGTGAGGTCGACAAGATTTTACTCGTCGGCGGGTCAACCCGTATGCCTATGGTGCAGAAGAAGATAGTTGCTCTGTTGGGCAAGGAACCCACGAAGGGAATCAACCCCGATGAGTGCGTTGCGGCAGGTGCAGCGATTCAGGGAGCAATCCTCAAGGGAGATCACAAGGATATAGTGCTGGTTGACGTTACGCCCTTAACGCTTGGGATTGAGACGCTCGGCGGAGTCATGACCCCGATGATTGAGCGCAACACTGCAATTCCCGCACAGCAGAGCCAGGTGTTCACGACGGCAGCGGACAATCAGCCGCAGGTAGAAATCGCAGTGTATCAGGGAGAGCGCAAGATGGCCCGCGATAACGTTGAGCTTGGGCACTTCACCCTTGACGGAATAGCTCCGGCACCTCGCGGAATCCCGCAGATTGAGGTAACGTTCAACATCGACACTAACGGTATCCTTAACGTCAGCGCAAAGGACAAGGGCACCGGCAAGGAGCAGAAGATTACGATACAGTCTTCGAACCTGAGCAAGGAAGATATAGAGCGCATGAAGCGAGATGCTGAGGCTCACGCTGACGAGGACGAGAAGCGCAGGTCAGACGCTGAAGCAAAGAATGAGGCGGACGCTGCTGTGTTCGGTGCTGAAAAGCTCATGGGCGACCTTGGGGACAAGATGACCCCTGAGGAGAAGGGCAGAGTGAACACCAAACTTGACGCACTCAAGGACGCAATCAAGTCGGGAGATACTTCGGCGATGAAGAGCGCGAAGGATGACCTGAACAAGACTATGCAGGAGTTCGGGGCGAGGTTGTACCAGAACGCCGGGCCCAACCCTCAGCAGGGAGGGCAGCAGGCAGGAGGTCAGCAGAGCACTCACGCAAACGACAGCGACACGGTCGACGCGGAGTTCAGCGACAAATAAGCACAAGAGATAATCATTCCCCCTTGTCAGGACGGCAGGGGGGAATTTTTTTGCGGTCCGTTACTCTTTGGCCAGAATGTAGCTGGACAGCCCGAGAAGTTCCATAGCATTGCGCCTCACAGCACAGGGCAGGAACTTAGCTGCTCCCTCTAGGCACAGCTTGAACTTGTTCAGCCTCCCTGAAGAATCCTTTATGCACCCGTAATTCTTGAAGACTGTTCGGTACGTGAAATATGCCGGAACAATCCCGTAACACCTGAAACACTCCGTAACGTCCCTGTAAGACTGCTCCATAGTGTGAAAACCAGTTGCTCTCTGCCCCATCTTCAGAAAGTTCTTGGAGACATCATGCGGACCGCAGAGCCGGTTAGGGATAAACAGGAACAGCAACGCACCATGCTTGAGCTTGGCCGTCAGCAGCTTCATGATTTCGGGGAACTCGTCCGGGAACATGTGCTCGAAAACGTTATCAGCGTAAAATATGTCTATGCTTTCGTCGTCAAGTCCCTTAAGGCTGTCATAGAGAGTATTCTCCTCGACGGTTATTCTGTCCGGGTACTGCCTCATAAGTTCAATCACTGAAGGCTGAAGCACAACATCACAGCCCCTCACAGAAACGCCCGGATACTTCAGGAATTGGCCGCTGCTGAATCCGCTCCCAACTCCGGCCTCATAGAGAGCGGTATTATTCTTGCTGCCGTCCTTGAGGAATCTGCACACAAGGTCCACAGAATAGCTGCTCGCACCGTTCGCGCCGGTCTGCGGGACGTACCATTTCTGTATGGTCTCGACTAGGTAATAGCCTTTGTTGAGGAGAATTTTTCTGTCTTCGGAAAAGGGAGCCATCTTCAACAGCCGGCTCACTGCGCAGATTTCTTCGTCGTAATGCAGCTGGAGCAACTGTTTCTCGTTCAGAAGGGATAAATCGACTTGTTCACCGTCAGAAATTTTGGTTACAAATCTGGGTGGTTCGTGGTTCGTGGTTCGTGGTTCGTGGTTCGATAGTGTAGCAGTCTTAGACACTTTTGTCTACCCTCCAATTAATGATTTATGGATATATGAATTATAGCACGTCTATGCGGAAGTACCGTCATTCGAAAGCGTATAAATTTGTCCGAAATTCACCCAAACTTGACGCGCTCAAGGACGCAATCAAATCGGGAGACACTTCGGCGGTGAAGAGCGAAGGATAACCTGAACAAGACTATTAATGGCCGTTCATAATGCTATAATTGCAGCACCGATAACAATTTTTCAGGGAGGTATTATCGTATGGCCAGCAAATACGATGCTCTTTCGCGTATCATACTGCAGAACGTGGGCGGCAAAGCTAACATTAACGCCGTAACTCACTGCATCACACGGCTTCGCTTTAACCTCCAGGACGAAGCTAAAGCCAATACCGATGTCCTGACCAGCACAGACGGAATAGTAACGGTCATGCAGTCCGGCGGCCAATATCAGGTCGTGATAGGCAATCATGTTCCCGACGTGTTCAAGTCCGTTGTGGCTGTCGGTCATCTTGAGGACCTCGCAGCCTCTCAGTCAGACGACGGCTCAGCACCCGCAAAGATGAACCCCTTCGATACTTTCGTCAATATCGTAACGAGCGTGTTCACACCGTTCTTGGGTGTTCTGTGTGCGTGCGGTATCCTGAAGGGCCTTCTTGCTCTGTGCACTACCTTCAACATACTCGGCAGCTCCGGCGGAACGTACAATATTCTATTCTCGCTGGCGGACTCCGGCTTCTACTTCCTGCCTCCGATTCTCGGCTACACTGCTGCAAAACGCTTCAAGCTCCTGGAGATAGAGGGCTTAGTGATTGGCCTTGCTATGGTCTATCCGTTCATGCTTGACGCTAAGGCTATGGACCTCTCTAACCTGTTTGGGATTCCTGTAGTTATGCCGCCGTCAGGGAACTACACGAGTTCAGTTATACCTGTGATATGTGCCGTAGCTTTTGCCGGATGGTTCGAGAACAAAATCAAGCCGCACATTCACGACGCAATCAAGCTCTTTGCCGTTCCGTTAATCACCCTTACAGTAACATTTGCGCTGACGATTCTAGCTATCGGCCCAGTTGCTTCAGCCATATCGAGCGGGTTATCCTTCGCGTTCAACTGGTTATACTCAGTGAGTCCCGTAGTGATGTGCGCAATCGTCGGAGCGTTCTGGCCTGTGCTGGTGATATTCGGTATGCACTGGTCCCTTGTGCCGATCGCGATGATTAACATGACTCAGGGGGGAGATATTATCTTGGCTGCGATGATAGGCACGACTTTTGCCAACAGCGGGTCAGTTGCTGCTATCTGGCTCAAGACTAAGGACAAGAAGATTAAGGGTTTGTCCCCTGCTGCGTTCATCTCAGCTGTAGCCGGAGTTACGGAGCCTGCCATTTACGGTATCTTGCTCCCGAAGAAAACACCGTTCATCCGCGACTGCATTATCTCAGGTATCGGAGGTGCGGTGCTTGGGTTCTTGGGCGTCAAAGTGTACCAGATGGCCGGGCTTGGTGTTTTCGCCTACACTGGCTTCATAGATACGGTGAACAATGACGTTTCGGGCATGACTATAGCAATAATAGTCTCGCTGCTTTGCGGAGCTGCAGGGTTCCTAGTTGAGCTGCTGTTCTACCGTGAGAAGGCGGAGGCTGCTCCAGCGAAGAAACCCGTTGCCGCAGGTGAGGCCAAGAACGTTACGGTACACGCTCCGATTACTGGGAAATACATTGCGCTTGCAGAACTGCCGGATGAAGTTTTCTCACAGGGCTTCTTGGGGCAGGGCTGCGGAGTTGAGCCGGAGGACAATCACGTTTACGCTCCGATTGACGGCGAGATAGTGCAGATTGCCGAGACTAAGCACGCTGTTGGGATTCAGTCTCCAGAGGGCGCGGAAGTCTTAATCCATGTCGGGATGGACACAGTCAACATGCAGGGGTATGGCTTCGACGTGAAGGTCAAACTCGGCGACAAGGTAAGGGCAGGAGATATGCTGATGACGTTTGACGCTGAGAAGATAAAGGCCGCAGGATACCCAATCACTACAGCAATAGTAATCACGAACTCCGACGAGTTCACTGAGATAGCGTTTGACACAGGAAAGAGTTACAGCAAGGCCGACGAGATCGGCAGCATTCACTGACACGAAAGGAGCATAAACAATGCAGGATTTCCGCAAAGATTTCTTGTGGGGCGGAGCTACTGCCGCTAACCAGTATGAAGGCGCGTGGGACTTGGACGGCAAAGGGGACTCTGTGCCGGACCACTGCACTAACGGTTCACACGCTCAGCCCAAGAGAGTTACCGTAGAGTTTGAGGCTGGGACGCTGTACCCGAGTCGTGAGGCTGCGGACTTTTACCACCATTACGAGGAGGACATAAGGCTGGCGGCAGAGATGGGCTTCAAGGTGTTCAGGATGTCAATCAACTGGACACGGATTTTCCCCACAGGCATGGAGGAGCAGCCCAATGAAGCGGGCCTGTTGTTCTACGATAAAGTCTTCGATGAGCTGAAGAAGTACGGCATTGAGCCTCTGGTTACTCTCTCACACTATGAACTGCCCTACGCTCTGGTGAAGAAATATAACGGTTGGTACAGCCGGGAACTCATAGAATATTTTGTGCACTATGCTTCTGTGCTGTTCGAGAGGTACAAGGACAAGGTGAAGTACTGGCTGACGTTCAACGAGATCAATTCCGGGACGATGCCGCTCGGAGCGGTCTTGTCGCTTGGGACTATTCAGGGCTTCTCCGGTGCAGTTAATCAGGTTCCGAATGATTATCAGGTAAGATTTCAGGCCCTTCACCATCAGTTTTTGGCGAGCGCGAGGGTCATAAAGCTGGCTCACGAGAAGTACCCGTGCTTCAAGATGGGGAATATGAGCCTGTTCGCTACGAAGTACCCTCACACGTGCAACCCTGCTGATGTCCTGAAGTGCCAGCACGAAATGAGAATAGTGAATTGGTTCTGCTCTGACGTTCAGGCTCGGGGTTATTACCCTTCGTACATGGAGCGGTTCTTTGAGGAGAAGGGCATAAAGATTCACAAGGAAGCCGGTGACGATGAGCTTCTCAGGCAGGGAACGATAGACTTCTACACGTTCAGCTACTACATGTCTACGTGCGAGTCCGCTGACCCCGAAATTACTGCGAAGGCTGCCGGGAATCTCGTAGGGGGGGTGGCGAATCCTTACCTGAAGGCCAGCGATTGGGGTTGGCAGATTGACCCTGAGGGCCTGCGGTGGTCCCTGAATGAGATTTGGGACAGGTATCAGCTTCCCGTGATGGTTGTTGAGAACGGTCTGGGTGCTAAGGATGTCCTGACTGAGGACGGGAAGATTCACGACCCCTACAGGATAGACTATCTGCGGCGGCACATTGAGCAGATGCGTGAGGCTGTTGGGGACGGCGTGGACTTGCTCGGGTATACTCCGTGGGGATGGATTGACGTTGTGTCGGCCTCAACCGGCGAGATGGCCAAGCGTTATGGGTTCGTGTATGTCGCAAAGTATGATGACGGTACGGGGGACCTCAAGCGAATACGCAAGGATAGTTTTTACTGGTACAAGAAAGTTATTGCGTCGAACGGTTCAGATTTAGCCTGACACACTCCCAAAAGTTAATCCCCTTGTCAGAACGGCAGAGGGGAATTTTTTGTGCTGTTATGCAGAATTGTATAATTCATTTGTTGGAGGCGATATTCATTAAGTTCAAGGCTCTATTGCTGGTTAAAGAATCCCGCAGTCCTGAATCTTTCACGGCACAAGCGAAATGCTCAACCCCTCTACGCTCACAACTACTACACATTCTCACTGATGCAATCGGCAAAGGGCTCGGCAGGAACATGGCTCTCCAGAAGGGCGACGAGATTATTGCTTAGTTGTGGAGTTCATTAAGCGAAATAGTAAAATATTGTATTATTGCAGGCTCCCCCAGTCGTGAAGGCCGAGGGAGATTTATATTCACGCTAAACTGCGGAGACTTTCAGAGTTTCTCCGTCAACGTCAAGAACTTCGGACCCGCAAAACTCCATGCCCCTAATCATCTTCACCATAGGGATAACACGGCCCCTCTCAACCGTCCCTGCAGTCCTCACAGGCAAAAGCACACCATCCTTCCGGCGAATCGTCGTGGTTACCGTACGTCTTGGGCTGGTCCTCTCCTGTTCGGCAAAAGCTATACCCCTAGCGCACTTGCTGCCGCTGTAAGTCCCTGAAGAATACTTTATCTGGCAGCCGTTGGGGCATACTGTGCAGGTTATCGTGTCCTTGTCTGGAAAACCTTTCTTCATGCAGTTGGTCTTCTCCTCGTCCCATGTGAGCATATGTCCGCCATTAATGAACCTAACGGCGTTAGTTCCTGCGAGCTCTGCCTGTTCGGATACGTAGTCGGCCAAGTCCATAACGTGCCGCGAATTTCCGCATGAGAATATGCCCGGTACGCTGGTCTGTAGAAATTCATCAGTCCTAACGCTGTTATCTGGGTTGAGCCTCACGCCAGCAGACTTGGCTATTTCGTTCTCGGGGATAAGCCCGACGGACAGCACGAGGCAATCACACTCTATCACTCTCTCAGTTCCTGCTATGGGCTTCAGGTCAGCGTCAACGTCCGAGAGTTCAACGGCTTCGAGCTTTTTGCGGCCGATTATTCTGGTTACCGTTGTGCTGACGTAAAGAGGTATCCCGAACTCGTAGAGGCACTGGCTGACGTTCCTAGCGAGTCCGCATGGTGAGGGCAGAATCTCAGCGGCCGCCAGAACTTGTGCACCCTCAAGAGTGAGCCTGCGCGCCATAATCAGGCCTATATCCCCTGAGCCGAGAATCACAACGCGTTTTCCCGGCATGATGTTTCTGACGTTCACCAGCTCCTGCACCACCCCAGCCGTGAAGACTCCCGCAGGCCTGTCGCCGGGAATCGAGATTGCCCCGCGTGTACGTTCACGGCATCCTGTGGCGAGGACTATCGATTTCGCGCAGAAGGTCCTGATTCCTGAGCGTGAATAGGCCGTAACTTCGCGTTCAGGAGTGATTGCGGTAACGTGATGGCCGGTGAGTATCTTTGCGCCCGAGCTGAGAGCCTCAGACAGAGCCAGAGAAGCATATTCCGGGCCGGTTAGAGCTTTGCCGTAACGGATCAGGCCGAAGCCGTCATGAATGCACTGATTCAGAATCCCGCCGGGCCTCGTGTTCCTCTCGAGGACAATCACGGACTCCGCTCCCGACTCCCTTGCAGACTTGGCCGCAGCGAGCCCCCCCGGACCCGCACCGATAACCAGAACGCCGCAAAATTCCTTATTCGTCATCTCACTTCACCCTCCCGCTGAACATTTCGCTTCCCTTGCCCCTGTAGGTGATCTCCTCAGGCTTTAGGCCGTATTCATTCACGAGCATATCAACGATACGGGTCATGCAGTAGCCTCCGTTGCAGCGTCCCGTAGTGGCCCATGAGCGGTACTTGATTGATGATATGCTTCTAGCTCCGAAGGGGTTCTCTATTGCGTCGCGGATTTCCTGCTTGGTGATATTCTGGCACCGGCAGATAATCTCTCCGTAGTCGGGGTTGTGAGCAATCAATCTCTGTTGTTCGTCCTGAGTGAGGGCGGAGAATTTTACGCGTCCCCTGCGTCTTGCTATGAAGTCATTCTTGGGCTTTAGGGGCATATTTTCACTGACGAGTCCGGCAGCCATTCGGGCAATCGGCACTGAAGCAGTGAGGCCGGGGGACTCTATGCCGATGAGGTTGATGAAGCCCGGGACTGCAGGTTCATTCTTGATGACGAAATCCCTGAAGCCCCCTTCCCCCGGAGGTGCCTGTTTGGGCCTAATCCCGCAGTAATTCCCGATGATTTGTCTGCGTTCAAGGCCGGGCAGGAGGTCAAGTGCCTCAGTAAACAGCTTTGCCATGATTTCAGAAGTCGAAGCGTAATCATCCCGCTCACTGATATATTCCGCGCTAGGCCCTATGATTATATTTCCCTCAATCGTCGGTGTGAGGTGAACGCCGAGCCCCCCTATTCCCGGTCGTGGGACTGGGTAGGCTGGAATGTTCAGGAAGGAGCCGGCTATCTTGTCGAGAATGAAATACTCTCCTCGGCATGGGTATATCCTGTAATCGTTTATGCCGAGCATAGCAGAAATTTTGTCGCAATAGAGTCCTGCAGCATTGATTAAGACTTTGCACCTGCAGAGATTTTCCCCTGCCGTAACTGTGAAGCCGGTATCGTCATGACGGATTGCCGTAACTTCCGAGTTGAACACGAATCTTGCGCCGTTGACCAGTGCATTTTCAGCGAGTGCTATGCAATACTCGAAGGGGTTGAAGATCGCCGTATTCTCCGAGAGCATTCCGCCAATGCCCCTGAGCTTTGGGGCTAATGCGTGAAGTTCGGTGCCGTCTATCAGTCTGAGGCCTGTACAGCCGTTATCCTCACCGCGAGCCTTGATTCGTGCGAGTTCCTGCATGTCTGCCTCGTCGAAGGCCACAAGGATTTTGCCTGTCTTCCTGTATGGGACATTGAGGAGTTCTGCCAGAGCCTCAAAGCCTTTATTGCCCTCGACGCATAATTTGGCCATGAGGCTGCCGTGTTTGTTGTTGAAGCCGGCGTGGACCACTGCCGAATTTCTGCCGCTGGTCCCGTAAGCAGCATCACACTCTTTCTCCAGCACAAGAATGCTTGCCTCATAGCGTGAAAGTTCTCTCGCGATTGCACAGCCGACAGCACCCGCACCTATTATGATTACGTCAGCGTCAAGAGCGGGCATTATCTGGCAGTTACCCTGAGGGAGTTATCGATAGTGCCTTCTTCTATGCGCTTCTTCAGGCACTTGAGCCGTACGCACTTCCAGCTGTCCATAGTGGCGCGGTCAAAGTTCACGGCCTTGAAGAAAGCCATCAATTGTTCTCCGCCTTTGGTGATGTTCCACTGCGGGTGATAGTAATCCTTCAGGACGGTCAATATTTTCTGTGAGGTTACCCTGTAGCTTCTCGGGTCTTTGTCCTCGCCGGTGAATGTCAGCTCACAGCCCGGGACGGAATTTTTTGCGGCCTCTGCTAGTTCCCTCACGGTGTAATTGTTGTCGGGAGTGCCCACGTTGAAGACCTCATTCCTGACGAGTTCCGCCGGAGCCTCAAGGACTGCTGCGAACGCCGCGCTTATGTCTAGAATGTGGGACATGGGGCGTACTGGGGTGCCGTCGCTCTTTATCTCGATGAGCCTGCTGGTGTACGCATAGGCCATGAAGGCATTGAAGACTATATCACAGCGCAGATTTGGGCTCATTCCGTAGGCTGTTGCGGGTCTGAGGCATGTTGTGATGAAGTCGTCGGAGCATAAGGGGGAAATTTCCTGCTCAACCTTCAGCTTTGACTTGGCATAGGCGGTGATGGGGTTCTTGAGGCTTTCTTCATCGGCGGCTCTGCTTGTGTCGGAGATGCCGTAGACGCTCTGTGATGAGGCAAACACAAAACGTTTTACTCCTGCTTCTTTTGCGCACCGTGCCATTCTCATGCTGCCCTCGTAGTTGATTGCGTAGGTCAGGGATTCATCAAACGCCCCCAAAGGATCATTTGAGAGGCCCGCGAGGTGTATTACGCAGTCGATCCCTGTGAAGTCTTCGGGGACGGAGTCGCGGACGTCCTTCTTGATCTGCCTGACGAGTTTTTGTGGTGAGGGCTGAAGGTAGCAGTCCTCGTAGTAGCCGGTATCGTAGCCGACAACGTCATAGCCCTTCTGTGTCAGGAAAGGCACCATAGCTGAACCGATATAGCCGAGATTGCCCGTTACCATAACTGTTTTTGCCATCTGGTATATTCCTCCGTTATTTGTGATATGAATAGTTAGAAGACTATTGTATAACAGTTTGGGCAATTTTGCCGGGCCTCAGGGTGAGTACTTCAAGCGTCCCTCGAGCCTCCGTGCAGTTCCCTCGTCGTTCGTCCACTTCCTGAACACCGCTATCTTGCTCGCGGCATTCCGAACCGCAGGATGTCCCCTCCCGGCTCCTTTGGGTATCAACGTCAAGCTCCCCTCCGCCATGTCCAGCGTAAGAGCCCGGAGCTGATTCGTTATGTCCGCGTCGGAGTCCAGCCCCATACCCAAAATCTGCGACACGAAACCAAGAGTCGCCGACGTGT
>JAFPZI010000110.1 GCA_017417365.1 Synergistaceae bacterium | reverse complement strand
GGTCTTGAACCTACGGCACTTGGTCCGAAATTCCATAGCCGTCAATTCTGAACCGTAATATATGTGCACGTTCCTGCGCCCCAATTCCTCTGACGCTTGGGTCAACACTTCCGCATCATGCTCCGTCAATTCACCTGTAGCTATCGAGGAAATCTCCACTTCCTCCCCAAGCTCCAACGTTTGTGCGGATAACATTCGGTGTATCAACTGCTCAGACGACATCTCGAGGCTGAAGAATAATACGTGGTTGTTCCCCTCACTGTCCCCGCCAAACTGCGCTATGTTCAGGGCTAAAGCTGTCTTACCCATCGACGGTCGGGCCGCTATGATGTTCAACGTCCCGGGCTGAAATCCTGCTAGGATTCGGTCGAGGTCGGGAAAATTCCTCATGAAGCCGGTGTTCTTGCGCGTGCCGGTTCGAAGTTCGTCGATTCTGGCCATCACTGACGGCATGGACGCTCCCAGTGAAACAGGGCCGCTAGTGTCCTTCTCGCTGGAAGCCTCAAGAATTATCTTCTCTGCCTCACTCACGATTTCTCCAGCCTCAATGTCGGATTTCGTCCCTAGTGCTGAAATCTTCTGCCCAGCCTCAATCATTCGACGGCGTAAACCTGTCGTCTGCACTATTTTCGCGTAATAGCCCGCGTTAGAAGTCATCATCGCGTCGCTGAACAACTCTGACAGCAACACCTCTCCACCGATACGGTCAAATATTCCCCTGCTCACCGCCTCTTCCCGGAACGTTACTAGGTCTATCGGCTGCCCCTCTTGGTACATCTTCAGGCAAATCTTGTACACTTCCCGGTGGTTCACGTCGTGAAAGTCTTCGGGCCTGAGAATTTCTGAAACCTCACCAAGTGCCTCACTTGATATCAAACACGCACCCAATACCGCGCGTTCGGCCTGCGGGTTGGTCGGTATGCTAGCCATGATTGCACCTCCTGTCCTGTGCCTGCGAAATCGTTACCCATGTGCCGTGCCCAACAAGGCGCGAGATTATCGGGGCAATAAACGCCTCACCGCTCCATGCGCATAATTCTTTAGGCGTTCGGGCGTTGGTCGTTACGATGGTCTGCAGATTCTCGCAGTAACGGTAATCTATGATTTGGTGCAGGTAGCTCGCTCGTGCGGTTGTCATGTTCTCGTGGCCTAAGTCATCAAGCACCAAACACGGCGCGGTCTTGAACTGCCTCATCAACCCGTCATAGTCGCCATTGTCGCGGATTGTGGCCTGTATCTCGTCCAGCATTGCGCTCACAAGACGGAAAATAGCTTGCCGCCCACGCTCCATCGTTCGGAGGGCTATTGCTGTGGCTAAGTGCGTCTTGCCAGTCCCGGGAGCTCCTGCGAGGAATTAAGCACGTCCCGTTCTCAGAGGCCTTCATGGCTTCAAGGCGGGCTTTGCGAGTCTCGGTGTCGGACTTCTGGCACTCGTAGGCCGTGAACGTCATGTGCCGGTTAAACTCCTTGAGGCCGGACTTCCTGAACAAACGCTCAAACTCCAAAGTCTGCTGGTACTTGCACCCAAAACCGCACATACGCCTAACGTCCAGAAAACTATAGCCGCGTGAACTCTGCGCTAGGCTGATGACGGGCCTGCTGTTCTTGGCCTTGAGGGGGCCTGGGAGGGTACATGTTCCCGTGCAGGAGGCGCAAACATTGTCAATCTCTGAGGCCTGCACCACTGCCCAAAGCCTTATCGGGGCCTCATGAACTGTGCCGGTGTAGTCGGTGAAGAATGCGCGTTCGTCTGCGTGTGGGAATTTTGCCTTGAGGTAGGCGAGGGCTTTTGAGCGTGCGACTTCTTCACAGCGTGTGAATGTCTCAGAAGCCATGTGCCCGGGCCTCCTCGTCAAACTTCGCCTGTAACGCCTCAATCTCCGCCATCTCCGCTTCTGCCTGTTCGTCCGTGCATTCGGGGACGGATAAGGGCTTGGACTTGGGGATTTTGCGCTTCTTGCCTCGTGTAGGCTGATGGGACAATGAGCCTGCTATGTAGTTCAGGGTCAACTCACTCAAGGCTTGGCCGCGCTTCAGGAATCTCTTCACGGCGGTGTCAATCTCTTTCTGGACGCGTGCGGGAACTTGTGAGGCTGATAACTCCCTCAAGGCGGAAATCTCCTCCCACGTTAGGCCCTTGCGACCGGTCTTGTACAGGAATAATTCTGCGGTTGGCCTCATGATTGCTGGTGCGTCGGAGGGGGAGTAGACTTCTTCGGGGTCATCGGGCTTGGGAGGTTCTACGGGTTGTCCGTCCTCGAACACGACTGGGAAATTTTCCGGCTCGGGGAGAAGGGCTTCCCCCGTAAGGGAATCTTTTATATCGTTTAAAGACTTCTCGTTCTGTGTGCACGTGGTGCACCCCCCTAGTGCATTTGCTGCACCCCTAGTGCATGTCGTGCGGGGCGGGGTGCACGTATTGCACCCTGTGTAGCAGAAGGCTTCCCGGCCTATGACCTGATAATTTGATGATACTTGACTGCCTTCCTTGAACCTTTCCGCTCGCTCAATTATTCCGCGTTCCTCTAACGTTTTCAGCGAGTTCTGTACACTGCGTTCTGAACAGTTGGCTTCTCTGGCTATCGTCTTAACCTTGAGAACACATTGTCTGCTTTCTATTCCGGCATGTACGCATAATACGCAGAAAACTACTTTATCTATAGGCGATAATGTCTCGTCTATGAGTACTGCGTTGTCAATCATGGAATACGGAAGAATCCGGCTTAACTCTATTACTTGCTCGCTCATCGTCGCGCCTCCTTCGTAATCTTGGCTGTTAATTCGACTTCTGAACCTTCAGCATTGTTAAAGACTTTATGCAGCCAGTTAAACAGTGCTAAGAAATCGCCGTAAGTTCTCAGACTGAAGGCCAGAGGAGGAATTTTCTCCCCTGACTCTGTACCCTTGAAGAGTGAACCTGTCTCGTGTTCCGGCTTGGCCATCGTGTGAATCCCAACCTTGAGCAGTTCTCTCCTGACCGCTTCCGCAAGCTCCTCAAACTCTAACCTGATGCCCCGCTGAGTACGTGCCCATTCAACCTGCTTGCTCACGATCGACTTGAAGAACGGGTAAGGAATGGGATTCAGTTTAGGGTTAGCCTTGACCTTGTCAGCTAGCCATAAAGCCGCGCTGTGTGCTGCCTTCATCATGGGCGTACCCTCCTGTTCCAGAAATCTCGTGCTTTCAGGCGTGAATCAAAGGTTCTCGTAGTCAGGCCGCATTTGTCGCACCTTATGTAATAGCCTCTGAATATGCCTTCATCCTCACAGCTAGAACCATACGCCCGAACGTAATCATGGCATATCGGACACTGGTCAAGTCGTGTAAGGCCGTTCCAGCGTTCTGTCAGCCTATCAGTGTTGAAATCCTGCATATAACACCCGCACTCTGGACACTCTATCTTGTACTCCCTTACTAAATCTCCATCAGGTCTTGCCCAGCTTAAATGGACATCACGATACGATGTTTTAGGAGCAGTGCCGCAGAATGGGCAGGGCTTTAATTCTTCTGTGTTAGTCATGACTGCTCCTCCTCACCGTCAATTCGGGCTATGAGCTTGCGAGCATTATGAACCATAGGGCTGATCATGCACTGTTCATCAGGCAGGGCCGCCAATGATGCGATAAAATCGTACATCTCTGGTGCGGCGGCTGTCAGTCGGGCATCAGCTTCTTCAAGACAATCTGCTACAGGTTCGCGTTTGCCTTCATTCACTGCAAATACTCCCCATGTAGTAAAAAGCTCCTTGACTATCCACTTACCATTAGTGAACTTGCTCATGCTTCAGCCTCCACAAAAGGGAACCCACTCTCTATATAGTTCAGCAGGTCAATCGCTCTCTGTCTGACCCCATGCGCCACGATGGAGCGTTCCCAGTCCTCCCTGCGAAAATACCTGCAAAAGCTGTACAATGTGTATGCGCATTCCTCAAGGCGGGCGTTGAACTCGTCATCCATAGTGAAGTGAATCATCCTCTCACCTCCGGCAACATTTTTGCCCTCGCAAATTCGTCTAAGGCTTTCTGCGCTTCTTCCTTGCTCCCGAATAGCGGCAACCCCTTCATCCGCTTATGCCCTCCCGTCGTCGGGTAAGCAATCATGTACACCCCATCAGTGAGGGTATTGCACACCCCGATAGTTCTATAGTTGTATCTATAGGTCTTACCGTAGAAATCTCTCATATGGCCTCAATTCCTCCTCTATCACTTTGGCCCTCACATAACACTCATATAACTTCCCGTGAATTTCCTTGAGCGCCGTTATCTCCTCCGGCGGGCAGGCTGTGTACTCGTTGATGAGCCCCTCGAACTCACTCAACTTACACACTATCTTGTGCCAACGTTCATACCTCTTCAGCCTCGCATTGAACTTGCGATTGTTCCTCATGAACACAATCCCTCAGTAGGTACTTGAACTGTTCGGGGACTGCTTCGTACATTGCCCGTGCCAAGTCTCTGAACTCCTTTAACGCTGCTGGTGCGGTCCGTAGCTTGAGGATGTGCCGCAGCTCCCTAACGTTGCTCGTGAGGATTAAGTTCGTCGGCCAAAATTCCGGCAGGTAGTACTTCAGCTCATCGTTCGACAGGTCGGGAGTTGTAGC
>JAFPZI010000109.1 GCA_017417365.1 Synergistaceae bacterium | reverse complement strand
GCATCAATCATTCTCTTGCACTCACTGCCTAGAGTGTCCGTTGAGCTCCAGATAGAGATACCGATTTTGATGGGAGCTGCGAATACTGCGGGTGCGGTGCTGAAGATGAATGATACTGCCAGAAGAATCGCGATAAGTTTTCTCTTCATAGTGAAGAACCTCCATTGTGAGAATTATTGTTTGGGTAGGAATATTATAGCTTGAACTGTCCAGACTTCACCAGTAAGATATACGCATTCCAGCAAATTTAGGAGGCAGAATCAATGGCAGAAATTATCACTATGGGAGAACTTCTCGTGGAAATCATGAGGCCCACTGAGGACGTACCATTACACGAGACCGACAAGTTCAGAGGCCCATTCCCCAGCGGAGCCCCGGGAATCTTCATCAGCACAGCCGCCCGTCTAGGACACTCAACGGCAATCATCAGCGGGGTCGGACGGGACGAGTTCGGAGAGAACATCTTACGCCGACTCAAGAGGGACGGGGTTGACGTTACCCGCGTAATCACCCCAGAGGACGGCCGCACGGGAATAGCCTTCGTGTCCTACAGTTCCGACGGTGAACGAAAATTCTTGTTCTACATGGACAATTCCCCATGCGTTAGGGCAAAAGCTCCAGAGGACTTCACCGGCTTCGAGGACACGAAATTTATGCACATCATGGGGTGTTCACTTATGGCCGACATGAATTTTGCCCGCGAAATCGTCAAGACCATGAACGCTCTGAAGTCTCGGGGAGTCAGAATCAGCTTTGACCCAAACGTCAGACTCGAGATGATCAAGGACGATTCAGTGTGGGGGATTCTCCGTGAGGTCATGAATAGTGCTTCCGTCTTCATGCCCGGAGTTAGCGAGCTGAAATTCTTCATGAACGAACAGGACACCGACAAGGCTATAGCTAAGGCATTCACGAGTCAGGCTCTAGAAGTTCTCGTGCTCAAGGACGGTTCACGGGGTTCACGCGTCTACACCCGCAAAGGCCTCGAGGTTACGCAGCCGGTCTACCGCGTCAGGCAGGAGGACGCTACGGGAGCCGGGGACTCGTATGACGGTGCGTTTGTCTGCGGACTTGCTGAGGGTAAGACTCTCGCTGAGTGTGCGCAAATGGGTGCGGCGGCTGGAGCTCTGAACGCTGCGGCTTTCGGTCCTATGGAGGGCAGGATTTCCCGAGAGACAGTGAAGGCTATGATTGAGGGACGGCTACAATAGTAAAATATTTTACTATTGCGCTGAGTTTCGCCCGACGTTCTCGAGAAAGCTCATGATATACGGCAGTGCTGCTCCTACCGTTATGTTGTGTGAAGGCATCTTGCTCAACTGTATATAGTCCTCACCCTCAGAAAACGGCGTGAACTTCCTCCCATACTCATAGAGCACAGCTATATCTTCCTCAGTGAAGTACGGTGCCAAGTGCCCTCCGAGAATATATTTCGTGTCCACAACAAGGTGAAGGTGAGCAATGAGCTTCCCGAGATACTTCAGGAAGTTCTGCCACCTCCCGGACGCTTCCGCCTCACCCTCACGGACTCGCGCGAAAAATTCATCCGGCTCTTCACCCCTCAACAGCGCAACCTTTGAGCACACAGTCTCAAAACATCCCTTCTTCCCGCAGTAACACAGCTCACCATTCCGGCAGGCAGTTATGTGCTCGAACGTAGCGGAGTGCCTGTGCTGACCGTTGAGGATCTTCCGCCCGGAAATCAACGCCCCCCCGAGATGCTCGCTCATGGAGAGATATATAGCGTCCTTCAGTTCCGGCGACACCCAAAGCTCAGACAACGCTGCACCGTCCGGCTCATGCACGAACCTGCACGGGTAATCCAGCCTCCTCGTGAACACGTCAATCTTCAGGCCGGTACACTTCAGAATCTCGCCGTAAATTATTTCTTTGCCGTCCTCTGACACCAAACCCTGAAGCGCGAAGCCTATACCCAATATCCTAGCCTCAAGACCCAGCGACTTTATGAACTCACGGACCACAGAACACACTGACTCGTAATAATCTTCAGTGTTCTCGTACTCTGTGAGGAAGCGCGAATACTTCATTACTTCTCCGTAGAGATTGACCGCCGCAATCTTGACCGCGTGTTTCAGAATCTCAACACCCAAAGCTATTTTGCACTCAGCCTCCACAGACCACACTAACGGCTTCCGTCCCCACTCACCCGACTCCTGATTGTCCCACGTGCTCCGGGAAATCAAGCCCTCCTCCTCCATCGCTGAGAGGTGATTCGTTACTGTCGGACGACTCATCTTGAGTTCATAGCCTATCTTCTGCTGAGGTACATTGTTCCGGCCTCTGTATATGTACATGTAAATCATGTGCCGATTAGTACCGCTTATCTGCTCGGGAGTTATCCGCTTCACTGAATCATCGCTCCTTCATGAATGTGGGATTGGTTAAGTTATTATAGCCATTGACAAAATAAACGTTATTAGCTAAATTATGTAAACCCATTTGGTAAAACCGTTTTACAATTGCATAATATTTTCCACATACACCGCTTGAAGTTTGGACTCTAATTTTAGGGAGGTCTTAATCTTGGGCATTATCGAGAAAATGAGGCTCGACGGGAAAAAGGGCTTCGTTACCGGTGCAGCAAGAGGCATCGGAAAGTGTACCGCAACGGCCTTTGCTGAGGCAGGGGCAGATGTCGCCATTGTCGATATGGACATAGCGGAGGCAGAGAAGACCGCTAAGGAAATCGCGGAAGCTACGGACCGCAAAGTTATCGCAATCAAGTGCGACGTTACCGACGAGGCACAGGTTCAGGCTATGGTAGATGAAGTTGTGGCCAAGCTCGGAGGTCTCGACTTCTGCCACGCCAACGCAGGTATCTGCATCAACGCTCCAGCAGACGAAATGACTTATGCCCAGTGGCTCAAGGTCATTAACGTCAACCTCAACAGCGTATTCCTGACCGACACAATCGCAGGAAAATACATGCTCGCTCACGGGGGCGGGTCAATCATCAACACTGCCTCAATGTCCGCGCACATCGTCAACGTTCCCCAGCCGCAATGCGCCTACAACGCCTCGAAGGCAGGAGTGATCCAGCTCACCAAGTCCCTAGCCGTAGAGTGGGCCAAGCGCGGGGTCAGGGTCAACTCAATCAGCCCGGGCTATATCGGTACGGACTTAATCAGAGCGTCAGAGTTCCTCAAGCCGTTAATCGCAAAGTGGGAGGAGCTTTCACCCACAGGCAGACTCGGCAAGCCTGAGGAGCTGGAGTCAATCTGCGTGTACTTGGCCGGAGACACGAGCACTTTCACAACTGGTGCTGACTTCGGGTTGGACGGAGCATTCACCTGCTTCTAGTTTTGGGAATCATGCCCTGAAGTCAGGGTGTGGAATATATATCACTAAGGAGATGTAGCAGTAATGAAAAAGTTTGTAGCGTTATTCTGTCTCGCAGCAGTCCTCGCACTTCCCGTAATGGCAATGGCCGCCGACACAGCCAAAACCGAAGGCATTCAGGCAAGCCCCGAGTTCTACGCAAAGGCTGATATGTCCGTCCTGAAGGGCAAGAAGCTCGGCATCACTATTCAGTCCCTCCAGAACGCTTACTGGGCGGGAGTCATGACGGCACTCGGCGAAATCCTCGAGGCCGCCGGAGCAGAGTACACAATCGTTGGGTGCAATGACAGTTCAGCGACACAGATCGGCCAGATTGAGAACTTCGTGTCTGCAGGCTGCGACCTGATCATGGTTCACCCATCGGACGCAAACGCCGTTGAGGACGCATGCGCAGAGGCCCGCAACTTCGGCATTAAGGTTATGTGCTGGGACGACCCTATGACCAACACCGACGCTAACTGGATTCTCAACAACACTGATCTCGGTATCGCAATCGGTGAACTTGCTGCGGACTTCATCAACCTCCACTACAGCGCAGAGAAGAAGGCAGAAGTTACGATTATCGGTTATCCCCAGACAGTGATACTTCTTGAGCGCGAGAACGGAATCAAGATCGGCCTTGAGAGGAAAGCTGCAGGCAAGTACGAGATAGTTGCTACGACGGCGGCAATTGAGGCGAACGTTGCGCAGAACGCAGTAGAGACCATCCTACAGGCTCACCCCGATTGCAGAGTGTTCACAGGTATCGGAGCGGGCGCAATGATCGGTGCTGATGAGGCCCTCCAGATTCACACCGGCGGCAAAATCCCCGACGATATGGGCGTGTTCACGACTGACGTAACCAAACAGCAGCTCGGACAGCTCGCGGACCCGACCTACCCGGCGAAGGGCATCATAGGCTTTGAGGGTTCCGACGAGGACACTGCACGTTCATGCGCGTCAATGTTCGCATTCATCCTCAGCGGAAAACTTGATGCCAAAAACGTTTTCAGGGGCGTGGCTCCAATCACAGCAGAGAACGTTGCTACGATTATGGCAGGAATGAAGTAGAGGCATGAAGACTTTCGGGCTTCCCGCGTCAAACGGGAGGCCTCTTTTGTGAGTAACTGCAGGAGGTGCAGACATGGCAGAAGATTATGTGCTTGAACTCGAACACATACGCAAAGAATATCCCGGAGTAATTGCTCTCAAGGACGTAACTTTACAGCTCAGGCGCGGTGAGATTCTCGGGCTCATCGGCGAGAACGGAGCAGGAAAATCTACCCTCATCAAGTGCTGTTCAGGAGCAGTTATCCCCACGTCAGGCAAGATTAAGGTCAAGAAGGACAAAGACGGCGAAGTCAGAGAGTTCACCCGAATGACCCCCCAGCTGGCAGCGGAGAACGGAATTGCGATAATCTATCAGGAGTTCAACAACGTCGGGGAACTTTCCGCAGCGGAGAACATGTTTCTTGGCCGCCCAATCCTCAAGAAGAACGGCATAGTTATTGACCGCAAAGCTATGGAGGAGGAAGCCGCAAAAGCCTTTGAGCAGCTCAACATAAAGATTAACCCCAGAACGCTCGTTAAGAATCTCTCCGTCGGGTATCAGCAGATGGTGG
This sequence comes from Synergistaceae bacterium, assembly GCA_017417365.1. Lineage (GTDB taxonomy): Bacteria > Synergistota > Synergistia > Synergistales > Aminobacteriaceae > JAFUXM01. The sequence goes on along the minus strand of JAFPZI010000109.1, from coordinate 2,404 downwards.
AGATTGCGAAGGCCATCCAGCAGAACGCACAGGTATTGATTATGGACGAGCCAAGCGCACCATTGACGACTAACGAAGTCGAGAGCATGTTCAAAGTTGTGGAGCTCCTGAAATCCCGCGGAGTGTCGATAATCTACATTTCCCACAGGCTCGAGGAAATCTTCAGGCTGTCCGACAGAATCGAGGTCATCAGGGACGGCGAATACGTCGATACCCTCATCACCGACAAGGACCCAGCTACGATTCCTCATCAGGTCGACGACTTGATTAAGCTCATGGTCGGCCGCGAAATGACCCAGAAGTACCCGCCTCGTAAGCCTTGTGTACGCGATGAAGTCATTCTTGAGCTCCAGCACGTTTACGGCAACGGCGACGAAGATATTTCGTTCCAAGTCCACGCCGGAGAAGTCTTGGGGCTGGGCGGGCTAGTCGGAGCAGGCAGGACGGAAATAGCACAGGTAATCTTCGGGTCAAAGCCTAAGGACTCAGGAAAGATTATCTTCATGGGCCAAGAGATTAACCCCAAGTCCCCGAGAGCCGCAATCGATCACGGAATAGCCCTCCTCCCAGAGGACAGAAAGAGGCACGGCGCGCTCCTCACGAACTCGATTAAGAATAATATCTCCATGCCGATTTATGAGCGGATCTCAAAGGCTACAGTGATTGACGCCAAGACAGAGAGAGCCACAGCAGAGAAGTACCGTGAGGACATCCAGATAAAGTGCCCGAGCATTCACCAGCTCGTGAAGAATTTATCCGGCGGCAACCAGCAGAAGGTCATTCTAGGGAAGTGGCTTGCGGCGAACTCGAAGCTGATAATCTTTGACGAACCCACCAGAGGAATCGACGTAGGGGCCAAGTACGAAATCTACAAGCTGATTAATGACCTAGTTGAAGCCGGAGTAGCTGTGCTGATGATTTCGTCGGAAATGGAAGAGCTTATAGGCATGTCCGACAGAATAATAGTCCTCGCTGAGGGAAAACAGATGGGCGAACTTCAGAAGGACGAGTTCAACGCGGATACAATCATGACGTATGCATCTGGAGTCATTCCAGAGACCAAGAGGGAGGCAGTGTAACTAATGAACGAGAACAGATTCGCAGCGGCATTCAAGCAGAACGCAATATGGCTTGTGTTCATAGTGGAGATAGCAATTTTCGCGTACTTCAACCCAAAATTCTTGAGCATTCCGAACATCGTGAACATCTCGCGTCAGGTGTCCTACTACGGGATTGCGTCAATCGGTATGACGTTCGTAATCCTGATTGCGGGAATTGACCTGTCGATAGCGTCAATAGTGGTGCTGGTCAACGTCGTATGTGCGTCCCTGATGATGAAGTTCGGCTGGAACATGTGGCTTGCTATACTCGTCTCTATAGTGATGGCTACGTTAATCGGTGTCCTGAACGGCTTTATGGTTGCTACAATCGGAATCCCCGCAATCATTGCGACCTTCGCATCACAGACGGTGTTCAGGGGATTGGCCTATATACTTTCGGGCGGTCTTCCGATTCCTGACGTTCTCCGTTACGCTCCCGAAGTCGGCCTCAACGGAAATCCCACACTGAGCTTCTTTGCCCGCTGGTCCCTGAATCACTGGAGCATCTTCCCGAGAACTGGTGTAGGCTTGATTCCTATCTGCGCAATAATTATGGTGCTGTGCTTCGCAATCGGCAGCTTCATCCTGAATAAGTCATACTTTGGGCGTTACTTCTACGCAATCGGCGGCAACGAGGAGGCTTCGGAGCTCTCTGGTATCCGCGTCAACAAGATGAAGTACTTGATTTACGCTCTGTCGGGGTTCTTCGCTGGTCTCGCGGGAATAATCGTGCTCTCCCGTACGGGTTCGGCTCAGGCTTCCTCACTCGTTGGGTTTGAGTTCGAGGTAATCACCTGCGTAGTGTTAGGGGGAGTGTCCGTAGCCGGAGGTATCGGCCACATGTCGGGGGTAATCGCGGGCGTGTTGATCATCGGTTCCCTGAAGAGCGGAATGGTCATGGCGAACGTCAGCGAGTATACACAGATGGTCGTACAGGGGTTGGTCTTGGCCGTAGCTGTCGGGTTTGACTGCTTCTCCAAGAAACGCCAGAAGAATTAGCGCAAATGTACGAACTTCACGAGAGCTTCACGCCGTATTTCTCGGAGATTGACCCGAAGAAGCGTCTTGGGATTCTGGACTCTCTGCCGGAGTCTGAGGAGTTGGGATTCTTGAGGGAACTCTACAACGACAGGTATTCGGACCACGAGAACAGGGGCCGCAAGAATGTTGATTGGTGGCTGTGGAGGTGCATATGTCTTCAGCAGCTCTACAGCAAGGGAGGGTTCTTAAAGCGTTTCAGGAATCGGGAGGTCTCAAGGATAGTTCAGGAGCTCAGGACCGATGACACTGAACACGCAGCATTC
>JAFPZI010000108.1 GCA_017417365.1 Synergistaceae bacterium | reverse complement strand
GCAAGCAAGATAGAGAACCTCTTGAACGTCAGCGAGAACTCACCCATAACCACAAAGACCAGAATCACCGAGACATCCCGCCTAATCCTTGCTGAGGAAAAGATCAGCGCAGTACTCGTTGAGGCCGTCAGCAGGATTCAGAACTCCGCACACTCACTCACGGACACTGTGAACTCAACTGAGGACATGGCCGAGAAATCTTCATTTGCCTCCGCACAGATAGCCGAGTCTATTCAGGGCTTGGCCAAGACCGCAATCACTATGGCCGGCAACGTCAGGACAATCAACCAGAACGTAGCCGACATGGGAGGGATAATCACTCAGGCGGTCCAGAACGTCGAGAACATGAACGCAAATTCACAGTCAATGAACGAGGCCAATCACGACGCACTTGAATACATAGAGAGTGCCGCCAAGTCCTCCGTGAAGTCCTCGAAGGCTATAGACTCAATCGCCGAAAAAATCCACGCCACAAACGACGCTATCTCAAAGATTGACCTCAAGGTCAGGATGATCACCGACATAGCTTCACAGACTAACTTGCTCTCACTGAACGCAGGAATTGAGGCCGCCAGAGCTGGTGAGGCAGGGAAGGGGTTCGGTGTAGTTGCTGCGGAGATAAAGAAGCTCGCCGAGACCTCAAACGAGTCCGCAGAACAGATTAACGGAATAGTCAGCGAGATTCGCGCGCTCAGTGATGAATGCGTGGAACAGGCTGCAGAGGTCAGGGCCCTAATCACTGAGGAGAGGGAACTACTAGGCACGACTCACGATAAGTTCATGGTTCTGGCCGACGAGATAAAGACTTCTCTTCAGGAGATAGCCGCAGTGTCCGACATAACCGCGCACCTTGAGAACATCAAGGACACGATACTATCGGAAGTGAGCGACTTGGCCGCAATCGCCGAGGAGACTTCCGCAACAAACGAAGAAGTAGCCGCCTCAATCGACAGCATAGCCGAAAACGTCAGGACAGTCTCAGAAGATACGCACGTTATGCACGGACTTGCTGAGGACCTGAATGAAGCGGTGTCATTCTTCCAGTAAAAACTTGAGTACTGTACAAAACTTCCGGCCTGCTGTATCGTGAACAGCACAAATTCTCAAGCATTCAGGTGATTCGTAAATGGACTGGAACATCTCACAGCTCTTCATTATTTGCCCGTTAATCTTCATAGGCGGACTAGTTGACGCTATCGGGGGCGGAGGAGGCTTAATCACTCTTCCTGCCTACCTGATTGCAGGACTGCCCGTACACTTCGCAATAGGCACCAACAAAGTCAGCTCCGCAATGGGAACGTCAATAGCCTTCACGAAATTCTTACTCGACGGCTACATGCCCTTCAAGCTCTCGGCAATCGGGGTAATCTTTGCTCTTCTCGGGTCATCACTGGGAGCAAAAACGGCACTCTTAATCAGCGATTACGTCTTCAGAATCCTAATGCTGGTTATCCTGCCCGTAACGGCGTGGTACGTCTTCAGGAGCCAGGATTTGCTCAAGGAAGCCCGGGACTCTCAGGACACAATCACACGAAGGACGTATATCGTGTGCGGACTTGTGGCGTTCTTCACGGGGTTCTACGACGGCTTCTACGGACCTGGTGCGGGAACGTTTATGCTGTTGCTGCTTGCGGGTGCGGCGGGTCTAAGCGTACAGAGGGCCAACGGAGTAACTAAGGCAATCAACTTCACGACGAACATTGCGGCTCTGGCGGTCTACTTCACCAACGGAAAAGTTTTGCTGCCTGTGGGGCTTACTGCGGGGGGCTTCAGCATTGCCGGAAACTACATAGGTGCGAAATTCTTCGAGAAGGGCGGGGCTAAAATCGTCAGGCCTGTTATACTTATAGTGCTTTCACTGTTCTTCGTGAGAGTAATCTATGACTTATTATCCTAACAGAAAGGTTTTGATTCTATGCGTAAGTTTTTGGCAGTACTCTTAGTGCTCGTGTTCGCGTCAATGTCGTGCGCACACCCCGGAAGGCTAGACGCTAACGGCGGACATGTCGACAAGAACACAGGAGAATACCACTACCACAGGGGCCCGAACGCGTTGCAGTCTCTCGAGATTAGGCGCAACACCGTCTACAAGGCCAAGATTGAGCGTGTCGTTGACGGTGATACTGAAATAGTGTCGTTTGTGTTCGACGACGGCAGCAAGTACACTAAGGAACGTGTGAGGTTCTTGGGCGTGAATACCCCTGAGACCGTGCACCCCAGCAAGCCTGTTGAGTTCTACGGGAAAGAGGCGAGCAACTTCACGAAGAAGGAACTTACGGGGAAAACCGTGTGGCTTCAGACGGACGTGGAGGTCAAGGACAGGTACGGCAGGATGCTGGCGTATGTGTGGCTGAAGGAACCGAGCACGAAAGACCTCGACAACGAGGCAGCCATCAGGGCGAACATGTTCAACGCGAAATTACTGCTCGACGGTTACGCACAGACTATGACAGTCCAGCCTAACTCCAGGTACTCGAACCTGTTCGTACACTTCCAGCGTGAGGCACGGGAGGCCAAGAGGGGTCTCTGGGGCAAGGAGCCGGAGTAAGCAAGACAGCAACACTATCCGCCGTGATGTTCTGATTTCGCGGCGGTTTTTTCTTCCTGAAGTATTCATGTTCTTGGGTGTAACACTGTCAGCAAGGAATGGGTATGGTGATTGTGTTGCAGGTAATGCATCGTGTTTGGGTGATTTATTCTGTTGTTCTCGGAGTAATTGTGTAGAGCCTAAGAATTGTGTGTATGTTTTGTTATACGGTTATGTATCGTGTTTGGGGTGATTTGTTCTGTTGTTCCCTGAGAATTGTGCAGAGCCGAAGAATTGTGTATGTTTTGTTATACGGTCATGCATCGTGTTTGGGTGATTTGTTCGCTTATTCCCTGAGAATAGTTGTTCCCTGAGAATAATATACAGAAAGACCCGCTCTTCTTCAGGGCAGGTCCGTACATTTCACTTGTATATTCCATCTGTATATTTCATCGGTCTTCACCGTGTTATTATCTGGTGGACTGTGAGGGACTCGAACCCACGGCCCGCTGATTAAGAGTCAGCTGCTCTACCAACTGAGCTAACAGTCCATTATTGATTTGTCATTGTTGGCGCGCCCGGCAGGACTTGAACCCTCAACCGCCGGAACCACAATCCGAAGCTCTAACCAATTGCGCTACACTCACCATGTTTGTCATTCCTCAACAACTGGCGCGCCCTGCAGGATTCGAACCCGCGGCCTACGGCTTAGAAGGCCGTTGCTCTATCCAGCTGAGCTAAGAGCGCGTATTCTTTCACTCTTGGAGCGGGAAACGGGATTCGAACCCGCGACCTACGGCTTGGAAGGCCATCGCTCTAGCCAACTGAGCTATTCCCGCATATACTGATGTCAACACTTTCACTCTGGTCGGGGCG
>JAFPZI010000107.1 GCA_017417365.1 Synergistaceae bacterium | reverse complement strand
TACGGCTATAGCTATATCCCCGGCCGTCCTGAATCTCTGGCTCACGAACATAATCACGAACGACGCTAGAATCACCGCAGGAGCGGACACCAGCATTACCGGAAGCCCCAAAGCCGAAGCTATTGACAAGGACGCAAACCCAATCTCTGAGAGGCCGTGCCCGATAAGTGAATAGTGCTTGAGGACCAGAATCACTCCCAAGACCGACGCGCATACTGAGATTAACGCTCCGGCAATTAACGCCCTGTAGACGAATGGATAAGTCAGAAGTTCGAGAAGCTCACTCATGAAGTATCCTCCCGTGTGAGAGGGTTACGACTCTGTCCGCGTTTATCCCCTCGAGGTCTGAGCTGTCGTGAGTTACCATGATTACCGCACAACCTCCGGCTAGTCTGGCCTTGAGGACGCTGAATAGTAGTTCGTGGCTCTGTGAGTCCAAGCCTGCGCAAGGTTCGTCAAGCAGCAACAGTTCAGGTTCACCGCACAACGCCCTAGCGAGAAACACCCGCCTTAACTGCCCTCCCGAGAGTGTCCTAATCTCCCTGCGAGACAAATCACGAATCCCCAGCTCGTCCATCGCCTGAAGTGCCCTGCGTTTGTCGTTGAGGCTGTAGAAGAGTCCTCCCCTCCCCTGAGTACCGGTCAACACGATTTCGCTCACTCTTGCGGGAAAATTCCTGTCTGCCTCCTCAACTTGCGGAACGTAGGACATTCTCCCGTTGCGCTCGACAGTCCCGGAACTCAGCGGAAGTAGTCCGGCAATACCCCTAGTGAGAGTGCTCTTGCCCGAACCGTTCGCACCAGTGATGAACACGAACTCTCCGGCCTCAACGCTAAGTGATACTCCGTCAACGGCTCTGATGTCTCCGTACTTGATTACCGCGTCAGTCAGCCTCAATCTCTCAGTCATTCAACACCCGTGTTAAGTTCTCGTAGTTGCCGGTCATTATCTCTAGGAATGTCCGTGAAGTGTCCTCGACCAAGTGAGCTGTGCTGAAGGCCAAGATTTCCGCGCCAGTCTGTTCACTGATTGAGCGTGTAACCGGCGGTATTGGCAGGTCTGAGAGGATGAATCTTGCGTGGTGTGCGTTGATGTACCTGATGACTTCCGCGAGCCTCCGGACGCCCGGCTCATTCTCACCGTCGAATGCGCTGACGTACTCGAACCCGTAACGCCTCACGAAATACCCGCAAGAGAACTCCCCAGCGAACACTAACACTTTGTCCTTAGGGAGTGCCGAAAACTTTGCGTCAAGCTCCGAGAATTTTGCGCAGTAAGATTCTGCGTTGGCGGTGTAGATTTCCCTGTTCTCCGGGTCAGCTCTGCACAAGCCCTCAAGAATGTTGCGGATCATCGCTTGAGCCTTCTCTAGGTCCATCCAGATATGCGGGTCGTTGTCCGTGAGGGAAATATTCTCCGACGCGTCGATAATTGCCGTGCCTGTTAGTGTGTCCGCGAGGTGTCCGGCCCAATGCTCCATGTGCCTGCCCGTGAAGATGAACACGTCCGAGTCGTTGAGGGTCTTCACGTCCATCGGTGAGGGTTCGTACTCGTGGGGTTCTGTGCCGGGCTTGAGGAGGAGATGAACATTTGCGGAGCCTCCAGTTACTGCCCTCGCGAAGTCATAGACCGGGAACAAGCTGCAGGTAATCTTTAGGCCTGCCTCTGCGGATGATGTTATGAGTGAAAGTATTGCGAGAAAAATTAATGTCTTGAGCCTCATGAATAATTGTCCTTGAAGAAATTTTTAGGCTATTATAGCAGACATGTTTATATTTATCGCTGGAACGACCAGAAGCGGAAAGAGTGAGTATGCCGAACACAGAGCCGTTGAACTTGGCCAAGCCTCACGGAAAATCTATGTTGCCACAGCAGGAGTGCATGATGACGAGATGAGGAGGCGCGTTGAACTCCACAAGGCTAGGCGCGAGGGTATGGGGTTCGTTACGGTTGAGAGGGAGCGGGATTTAGGAGGGCTGGAGCTTCCTGAAGGTGCGTGCGTCCTGATTGAGAGCCTCACGGTGTGGGCGGCTAACGAGATGTTCACGGCCTCAGGGGTGAATCACAATGCGGGAGGGAAAATCTATGAGGACTTCATGACCCTCAAGGCCCGCGCTGAACACATAGTGCTAGTGTCCGATGATGTGTTCTCTGACGGGGTGAACTATGACCCTCTGACGGAAGAATATATTCGGACGCTCGGGGGGCTTCACGTGAAGTTAGCGGCGTGTGCTGACGAGGTGATAGAAATATTTGCGGGAATCCCCATCAAGTATTCTATAATAACGTAAATTTTTCAGGGTACCATTGAGGATGAAGGAACGTTCAGGATTAAACATTAACCTAATGAGCAGCGACGAAGCGTCGGATTACGCTAACCTAGTGAGTCAAATCCTCGCCAGAGTGAACGAACTGTCTCCGGCGGGGTTTGAGCAGCTGATTACCGACCTTCTTATCCGCATGGGCTATGAGGTCTACAAGAACGCCCGCAGAAGAACCAGTGCCTCAGCCATTCAGGGAATCATTGTGGAGGACAGGCCCGGATTCATGCCGATCTACATTCAGACCAGAAAGCTCGAACCCGGGAGCATCATCACGAGCTGGAACATGCAGAGTTTCGGGGACGCTGTCGAACGGAAGGCCGGACGTGGACTCCTCGTAACCAACGCGAATTTCTCCAAGCCCGCCCAAGATTACGCGAAGAAGAAGCACATCATCCTTATTGACGGGAATATCCTAGCAAGATTAATGATAGTTCACAATTTCTGCGTGAATGTCCGCGAGGTCGTCGAAGTGAAATCGATTGACCCGAACGCCTTCAAGGACTACAAGATTTAGAGCTTCCCGAACTCCTGAATCACCAGCTCCAAAGCCCTCAATGCCGCAGCATCCATGTCGTAATACTTGTACTCACCCAATCTGCCGGCAAAAATCACGTTAGGGCACTCCCTCCGGGCAAGCTCACAATACTTCTCGAACATCGTGTTATTCTTGAGGTTGTTGACGGGGTAATACGGCTCGTCCCCTTCCCGCCACTCTGAGGAGTATTCGCGGGTAATTACCGTCCCGGCAGTCTCGAGTCCCGGGTAGAAGTGCTTGTGCTCAATGCACCTAGTGAATGGCGTCTCCCTGTCTGTGTAATTGACGACCGCGCTGCCCTGATAGTTGTCCGTAGCGGTGAGAATTTCCGTCTCGAAGCGTAAAGTTCTGTACTCCAGAGTCCCGAGAATGTGCCCGAAGTATTCATCAATCTGGCCGGTGAAGAATATATTTTGTGCGAGGCCGTCAAGTTCCTCCCTGTGGGTAAAGTAGTCGCACTCAGTCCTGACCTCGATACCGTCTAACATTCTCTCGATTATCGCAGTGTACCCCTCGACAGGCACGCCCTGATACTGTGAGTTGTAGTAATTGTTGTCGTAGGTGAACCTCACGGGAAGCCTCTTGATGATGAATGCCGGGAGTTCTGAGCAGGGACGGCCCCACTGTTTTTCCGTGTAACCCTTGATGAGGCGTTCATAGATGTCGCGTCCAACGAGGCTTATAGCTTGTTCCTCGAGGTTCTGCGGGGTAGTTATGCCGGCTTCTAACTTCTGAAGCTCTATCTTCTCTCGGGCTTGGCCGGGTGTGATCACTCCCCACATTTTGTTGAACGTCCACATGTTGAACGGCAGAGAGTAGATTTCTCCCTTGTAGTTGGCAACGGGGGTGTTGGTGAACCTGTTGAACTCCGCGAAACTGTTCATGTATTCCCAGATGAATTTGTTGTTTGTGTGGAAGATGTGAGGGCCGTAACTGTGTACGTGAATGCCGTTAATGTTTTGGGTGTAGATGTTGCCGCCGATGTGGGTGCGCTTCTCGATGACCAGGACAGACTTACCGCGCTTCCTGGCCTCATGCGCGAAAATCGCCCCAGTTAATCCGGAGCCTACTACGAGATAATCATACATAGAGATAAATATTCCTCCAGTCTTTGGAATCCTTGAGTATCTGCTAAAATTATACTGTATCACTTGAGGAAAGCTATAACAATTTTTCAGCAATAAGGAGGTTGACACATATGAAGTCATGCCAATATAATCGGCTGTCGGCTGTCGGCTGTCGGCTGTCGGCTAACTATATCTGCAAATTAGGGGATATTAACGTTCTGTCAGGGGGTAAGGCAGAATGAAGACAGTATCCTTTATCCCCATCAAGCTCAACAATCAGAGGCTACCCGGAAAAAACTTGCTCCCACTCAACGGCAGGCCGGCGTGTGATTACCTGTTCAGCACAATCTGCAAAGTAGACACAATCGACGAGAAATATATTTACTGCAGCGACGAGGCCATAAAACCCTACATAGCTCCCTACGAATCACAGGGGCTAAGATTCCTCAAACGCGACAAGTACCTAGACGGCTTCATGGTCAAGGGACTCGAGATAATTGGCCGCTTCGTTCAGGACGTGGAGGCAGATATTTACGTCCTCGCTCACGTTACTTCCCCGTTCATCCGGCCGGAGACCATAGCCCGGGCACTCGCAAAAGTCCAGAGCGGGGAATACGACTCCGCTTTCTCGGCAATCGCACTCAGGAGCTACATGTGGCTTGAGGGCCGCCCCCTGAACTATGACCCTGAGGACATCCCCAGAACTCAGGACTTGGAGCCGGTCTACATGGAGTCCAGCGCGTTCTTCATCTTTCGGCGCGAAGTGTTCACGGAAATGGGCAGGAGAATCGGCAAGAAGCCCTATATCTGCGAGGTTGACCAAGTGGAAGCTGTGGACATAGATACTCCTGAAGATTTCGAGTTCGCACAGGCGGCAGCAAAATATCTTGAGGGAAAATAAATCACAGCAGGGGTATTGATTATTAATGCCCCTGTTCCGCCTCACATCCAGTCAGAATCTTCCCGAGACACAGCCCGGAAATCTCCGCGTCAGTCTCCTCACGCACCCAGTCCTGTACGCTGTTGAACTCGCACAGAATCACTCCGTCAAGAAGAACTTGATGCTTCTGTTCATTGACAACCTTTGAGGATGTGATTTTCCCCGACACACACACTTTGCGGAGGTAGTACCTGCTCTGAAAGTCTGAAGACCCGTCCGAAAACGCCAGCCCGAGCCTTGAGGCACTGATTCGGATTTCCCCGCTATCATCAGTCTTTGAACCTGTCAGACTGCCAAGCACATAGCCGAACAAATACAGCACAATCACAATAAGACATGCAGCCATAAAATGCCACAAAACTTCTTGCATAATATCTTCACTGCTCCTGACTGCCGAAATCACAAAATCGGAAGGAGGGAGCGGGGGTATTTGGGGCGCAATGTAAGTGCATTCTGAATGGTATTTATCAGGATAATCCCCCCGTTGTCTCCCAAAAGTTAGAATATCACGAGAAATTTCGAAGCGTGAAAATTTCGGCATATCTGGTATTATTTACGGCACATTTAGCAGTTAGCAAGGAAACATTATTCATGTACCAAATAGCAGTTTGCGATGACAGCCAGCAAGACTCCGCACTCCTCCAAAACATGCTTGACGATTACGAAGAAGCACTGAATGAGCCTATGAGTGTCAAGAGCTTTCCTGACGCTGAGGCCCTGCTAGGCTATATTTCCCTGAACAGTTACCGCCCAGACCTCCTGCTCATGGATATATCTCTTCCGGGAATGTCCGGCCTTGAGGCAGTGAGGAAGCTGCGCACTGAGAATTTCACGGGAGAAGTTATCTTCACGACGGCCTCACCGAATTACGCTCTGGCAGCCTATGAGCTCGACGCAAAACAGTACCTCATGAAGCCGCTGAACCGCCAGAGATTTTTTGCGGTGCTTCGGGAGATATTCCAGTCTGGCAGAAAGTATCTCATGGTCAGGCAGAAGAGGGCGGTGCGGAAAATTCTCCTCGATGACATTCTCTATTGTGAGACTCAGGGAAAGCATCAGGTTATTCACACCAGCTCTGAGGATATCCGAGTCAGAATCACATCAGGAGCAATGAGAAGGTTAGTCCCCCCCCCCCCTCCACCGTAAATTTACCGCCTTAGGTGCTGCCTATATTCTCAATCTCGATAAGATTAGCATTCTCTCTGAGGATAAAGTAATTTTTGACGGAGGGAAAGTGTTAGTGTTGTCCCACAGAAGATTTTGTGCCCTTCTTCGTGAGGTGCAATGGCAGAAAAATTAAGAGCCTCCCGACGATTCAGGGAAGCTCTTCGTGATTCTTAGTCGTCCAGCCTGAACTTGTGTATCTCACCAGTTACCGCGTCAACCACAATGTCATATTCATCGCGGCCAGAGACGCACTCAATCTTGTAGACGGGCCGGAAGTTCGTACCGTTCGGGTAGTCGTCGGACTCTTCCTCCAGCTCCAAGTCCTTGACCCTCGCGCCGCCTTTGCCGATACGCTCAAGGGCAATCCGTTCCGCACGTTCGGGGGCAATAAGCGTGATATTACGCCTTGAGGCCTCTTCCCTGACGTACTGCTCTTCACGGTCCGCTAATGCCTGCCCGCAAAGACACAGCAACATCACTACACACAACGCACATAACACTTTCTTCATAGCGTTACCTCCTTAAGGTTAATCACTTCGCCTGACTTGCAGGACTTTTCCCGTCGATGCGTCAACCACAACGTAGAAATCTCCTCCTCCGGCTGCACAGCTCAGAGCGTAAACCGGCCGGAAGTCCGAACTCCCCGGGAAGTCTGGCGCACCATTCTTCAGCTCAATATCCCTGAACAGCACGACTGAACCGACGGCCCCCGCAGCAAATTTCCGAGCACTGGTGAGGGGAATCAATGCTAAATTCCTGCGTGCGGCTTCGGCTCTTATGCCCTGTTCTTCGTGATAGTGGAACTGCCTCAGCGCAAGAGCCTGCCCCGAAGTGCCAAGAATCACCACAAGAGTAAGAAGAGTGTAAAACTTTGTTCTTGTTATCAAGATTTGGGTCTCCCTTGCAAAAATTAACCCTCCCTAAAGTTCAGAGAGGGCTGAAGTATATTATCACAAATTACGCAGATTATTCACGGAATTTCCGAGTTGCTGCCTTCTCTACTCCGTCGCCGTAAATCGTCCTCCAGTCATCGCGCATTGAGATCGGCACCCAGCCATACTTTGCGCACGTTGCCCTGAAGCTCGCAGCTGTGTCGAGATTTCCCCAGTCTCGCACGTTGTCATCACAGCAAACACCCATAGCGAAGCCCCTATACTTTGGGTTGAAGCGGGCATAGTTCAGCATTGAGGTATCTGAACCGCTGTTGCCGAGACCGAGAACGGGACGCTTTCCGATTTCCCTGTAAATCTCTGAGGTTTTCTCCATCTTGTTGTCCGTTACGAGGTAAGGTCCGCGAACCATAACGTCCTCAGACTCGAACACGAAGTGAAGCCCGTCATTCAGGAAGCCCTGACGCATTGCTATGGGTTTGCTGTCGGTGCCGATTACGTTGGCGGGATTGATTGACGGTATCGCCCTGAGTGCAACACGGATAAGCTGCCTGTCTGCTGCAGAGACCACGTAGAACGTGAACCCGTTAGCCTGAAGGTACTTGATAACCTCGACCATAGGCAGATAGTAAGCCTCGCCGAAAGTGCAGTTGGTCAGGCCGTCAAGAGGGGTATTCTTCAGGAAGTTTTCTGCGTATGCGTCGAACTCGTCGAGCGTCATTCCCTCGAACGAGCGGGACTGTGCGTGGTCCTCTCCTGCGTCGATGTCCGTACCGATTTTACCGGCCTTAGCGGCTTTCCTGCACTCCTCAGCAAAGGCCACTTCTGTCTTTGTGGGGTGATAGTTCGGGTCCTCGAATATTCTGTGGAAGAACAAGTACCATTCCATGTACGTAGGAGCAAGTTCACCGTACAGTGTCCCGTCCAAATCAGAGACGCAAATTCTGTCCTCAACGGGTATGAAGTTGGGGCTT
>JAFPZI010000106.1 GCA_017417365.1 Synergistaceae bacterium | reverse complement strand
GGCCACACAGACACCGCCAATCTCTTACGCAGATACGGAGCACAATAGGAGGTGATGATTTATGACCGCTATATTAGACACTACAACCAAAACAGTACCGTTTTCCGCCTTCGACGAGGGAAAAGCCGCAGAGATCTTCGCAGAAGTCAGACGCTCCGGCCCGCGCATCGTCATGAACGGAAGCAAAGCAGAGGGGGTGATTGTACCAATGGATGAATACGAACTTATGACTATGGATCATGATGATGTGAGACTCATTGCGATTGCCGACGAACGCATGAGCCACTTCGACATGTCCCAGACGATTACGCAGGAAGAAATGGACCGAAGGCTCGGAATAACTGAGGCAGATCTCGTAGGATGGGAGGACATTGAATTAGAATGAGCTGGAATATAAGATACCTTGATGAGGTAGACGACGACTTCAAGAAACTTGACGGAAGCCAGACAATCAAAGTCCGTAAAGCCATCAAGCGTACACTGACAAACCCTCTTCCTCATAGTGAAGGCGGCTACGGAATCGCACTCGGCCACAAGGGCGGCATCAACCTCGCGAACTGCCTCGAAATCAAGTTACGCGGTGAAGGCCTCAGAGTCATCTACAAGCTCATACGCACTGACACCGAAATGCTCGTCATCATCGTAGGCTTACGTGAGGACGAAGAAGTCTACAATGACGCTCAAGCAAGAATCACACAGCACTCACTCTAACACAACGAAAGGAGCACTACAATGGACTACAAAGAATTAGCCGCAAAAATCCTCGAACTCATCGGCGGAAAAGATAACGTCAGCGGAGTCGTACACTGCGCAACACGTCTACGCTTCACCCTCAAGGACGACAAGAAACCCAACACGGACTCCATCAAGAAGACTAAGGGCGTACTGTCCGTCGTAAATGCCGGAGGTCAATACCAAATCGTAATAGGCCCCGACGTCCCCCAAGTCTACCAAGAAGTTATCTCGCTCGGAGGTTTCGAGGCCTCTGCAGCTATCGATGACCCAGACGCTGAGAAACAGGACAACCGTTCCCGCCTCAGCAAAATTCTCGAGAGCATCGCAAGTATCTTCCAGCCAATCATCCCAGCAATCACCGGCGCAGGTCTCCTCAAGGCCTTAATGGCTCTGTTCGCGTGGCTCGGCTGGCTCAAATCCGGCACTCAAACCTACATCATCCTCAACGCAATTTCTGATGCCGCGTTCTACTTCCTGCCAATACTCTTGGCTGCCTCTTGTGCCCGTAAGTTCAAGTGCAATCAGGGTAACGCCTTAGCCCTCGCAGGAATGCTCCTCTACCCCCAGTTCATCGCCCTAATCAACGGAGGAGACCCCGTTACGTTTTTGGGCTTCCTGCCGGTAACCAAAGCCCCTTACGCCTCGTCAGTTATCCCGATAATTCTCGGCGTTTGGTTCATGTCCGTAGTTGAACGCTACGTGCAGAAGATTTCCCCTCAAGCGGTAAAATTCTTTTCCGTCCCGTTGTTCAGCCTAGTAATCAGCGCAACTGCCACAATTACTGTCTTAGGGCCTCTAGGTTCATGGGCTTCCAGGCTGATTGAGGCTCTCTTCACTTGGATGAACGCGGCTATTCCGTGGCTGGTCCCGACGGTCGTGGGAATCTTCTCGCCCCTCCTCGTCATGACCGGCACGCACTACGGACTTATCCCAATAGGCACGAACAACCTCGCTACCGTCAAGTGGGACTCCGTCGTTATCGGAATGCTCCCGTCAAACGTCGCTCAGGGTGCAGCGGGTCTTGCAGTTGCTCTGCGCTCAAAGAATCCCGACACGAAACAGCAGGCCTCTTCAGCGGGACTTACTGCCGTTCTCGGAATAACTGAACCAGTCCTCTACGGTGTCAACATGCGCTTCACCTTCCCTCTTTATGCGGCCATGATCGGCGGAGGTCTCGGAGGCCTCTATATGGGCTTGACTCGTGTTGCCAGATTCGCTGGAGGGTCGCCGGGACTCTTGGTGCTGCCGGGCTATATTCCTCACGCTGAGGCACTCGCACTCGGCTACACAATGTCGAACTTCATGCACGCGGTGATTGGCGGAGTGGTAATAGCGTTCGTTGGGGCGTGGGTGTTCTGCAATATCTTCTACGACATCTGGAAGAAGCAGGGCAAGATTCCCCCTGAGGAGCTCGGAATTACTGATGAGGCCTCCGCAGTGCCTGATGACGTAATCGTGGCGGCTGTGAACGGTACGTTAATCGGCCCAGAGGACATCAAGGACGAAATGTTTTCACAGCAGACGATGGGTCAGACAATCGCAATCGAGCCTTCCGACGGGACGATAGCTTCACCCGTCAACGGAACTATTGAGATGATTTTCCCGACCGGGCACGCCTACGGACTCAGAATGAAGGACGGTACAGGCCTCCTAGTGCACATTGGAGTCGACACCGTCAACCTCAAGGGGCAGGGCTTCACTGTCCTCAAGAAGCAAGGGGACGCTGTGAAGGCCGGAGAACCTGTGGTGCGGGTTGACCTCGAGGCAGTGAGGGGAGCAGGCTACAGCCCACAGACGATAATAGTCATCACTGAGCCGGTGAAGGAGGATGAATTAGTCTCATTCATCGGGTTCGGGCAGCCCGTAACCAGAGGAGACGTAATCGTTAAGTAATCCCGTTCCCCTGTCGTTGAAAATCTTCGGCAGGGGATTACTATTCTTCATGAACATTTATCTTTTCGCGCAAACATCCAACGTTCATATTTGTCTTAATCGCTGCAAAGTGGAATAATCTCATGACTATCTATCAGGAGGTTACTTCACAATGAGAAAAGTTTTAGCCTTAGCGTTAATCTCTCTGGCACTGTGTCTTCCGGCTTTCGGGGCCTCGCGCTCAGAGATGAAGAGGATGGGTACGTTCTTGAGCAACTTCACCGAACTCGGAATGTACAGCATAGACATCGACACAATACCCTTCAGCGCACTCGTGAGGTTCGGAGTGTGGCACAATTACCACAACAACTTCACGTCAAGAATAAAGCCCTGCCCGAATCGCAATTGCCCTCACGGAGACCTGATAATCGACAAGAAATTTGCTGCCGAGTCCGTCAGGAAGTTCTTTGACCTCGAACTGGAACACTCAAGCACTGAGAACGAATACTATGACGGCAGGGTCTACCACTTCGAAGGAGCCGACGGGGAGATTCCGTACTACGCTGACGTTCAGGAAGTCTCACGCAGAGGAGGAGTGATCACAATGCGCGGAGAATTGTACTCGGCAGAAGATAATTCCGACCGCCCCGCGACATTCACAGCAACGGCCAAGCCCCACAGGTACGACGGTAAAGACACGTGGTCAATCCTCTCGCTGAACGTCAGGTGGAAATAGCCCTGAACATCGCCATAGTCGACGACAACCCGACAGATACCGCACGGCTCCGCAGCTTCATTCGGACGTGGCACGAATCATCTTCACCCCTCACCCTAAGCACAGCCTCTTACCCAAGCGGTGAGGAAATGATGAGGGCGTTCGTTCCCGGAAGTTTGCAGCTCGTGTTCATGGATATTCTTATGGGAGGCACTAACGGAGTTGACACAGCCAGACAAATACGCCGCCTCGATTCCGAAGTGCTGATAGTTTTTCTCACAACGTCAAGAGATTTTGCGTTCGAGGCCTTCCCCGTCCACCCGTTCGACTACATCATCAAGCCCTGCACAAAGAAGAACGTTGCCGGAGTCCTCGACGAAGCACTAAGATTCCTCAACGCCTATGACCCAAAAATTACGCTCAGGCTCCCTCACTCAGTCATGACCATTCCAGCAAGGCTCATAGCTTCCGCAGTCTCACGCAGCCACACAGTAGAACTCACCCTCACCGACGGCCAAACCCTCACAAGCAATATGACCTTCAGGGAAGTCGAGCGTGAATTGTCTCAACACAGCAGCTTTCTTCTCTGCAACAGGGGAATAATCTTGAACATGTCCCAGATTTCTGCGATGAAGGACGGAACATTCATCATGAAGGACGGCGCAACATTCCCAATTCGCGTCAACGGCCAAGCCAAAGTCAGGGATGCTTTCTCACAGTACATCATCACTAACATGAAGGCTGAGGTGCTCAAGGGTGAGTGAGAATCTAGCAGCCAGATATATTCTTGAGTTCTCTGTGGTGCTTCCGGGAATAGCGTTTGCTGTTCTGCCTGTGGCTGAGTACTTGAGGCTTGGGTCAATGCGCTCGCGGGTCTTGGCCGGAGGGTTGGCGGTGCTGTTCGTGTTCGGGGGTGCGTTCGTGAGGGCGGAATACTCACTGCCGGGAATAGCTGTGTTTGCCCCGATGCTCGTGGTGTTGTTCGCGGCCTATTTCCTGCTGGTTGACGCTAGCATGGGACGAAAACTCTTCTGCTTCTTCAATGCCGTAATGCTCTGCACGTTCTGCCCGCTGTACACGATGTTCATCACCGCCCCCCTTGAGGCAGAGAACGCAATATGGGAATCATCCGGCCTCTTCACGGTGAAGTCCGGCGTAGTGTGTCTGTGTCTTGTCGTGATAGTCGGGGCAATATTCTTCAGGACCCTCACGGTGAAGCTCCCAATGTTGATGAGACAGAAATATATCGGCTCTGTGTGGGACTTCCTGTCGCTTGTGCCGATGCTGTTGACGTTCCTAATGTGGTGGTCAATTCCGCTCCATCCAGACTTGGCGATGGTCGGGAGATTGAGGCCGGCGGCGTTGATATTCCTGTGGCTGATACTTATGGCGATATGGCTGCTCGACCACGTATTTTGGTGGGTTGCGGCAAAACTCACGGAGAGGTCCCGCCTTCAGCAGGAGAATACGTTACTGATGATGGAGGGCAAACGCTATCAGGAACTCCGCGCCTACATGGACGAGACACGGGCAATGAGGCACGATTTCCGGCAGCATATCCTTGTGATTACTCACCTTGCCGGGACGGGGAAGCTAACGGAACTTCAGAGCTACCTTCAGCAGTTCGGCAGTCCCGAGTCCGGGTACACTGGGTACTGCGGGAATATTGCCGTCGACGCAGTAGCCTCACACTACACGGCTCAAGCACAATCCCAGACGACAAGAATAGAGTGGCACTTGAACCTTCCGCAGGACCTGCCCATCAACGAGTCCGAATACTGCGCTCTTCTCGGCAACCTGATAGAGAATGCATTACGTGCCGTTAAGACTCTCCCTGAGTCTAGGCGCAGGGTTAAGGTGATTTCTTCGTTGCTCTCTGAGTCAATAATAGGCTTGTCGGTTGAGAATCCTTTCAGCGGAACAATAACGCTGGGGAAAAACGGCCTGCCCGTGTCTGACTCCGTCAATGAAGATGAGCACGGGATAGGCCTAATGTCCGTTATGAACACCGTGAAGCGTCATGACGGGTCAATGAACATCACCACAGAAGGAAATGTATTCTCCGTTGACGTTGTCCTTTACGCGTGCATTCCTCCCGAAAGGTGAACGCCCTCCGGAAACGTCATCGACATTCCTGCAAGCTCACCGTGCCCGATAAGTTTTATTCCCGCAGAAGCCAGAACTTCAGCCGCTCTCTCATTGTCCGCAAACTTGAAGACCAGGCATATATTCTCCCCAAAAGATGAATACCTGCCCCCGATAGCATACATGTACTCTATGTTCACGCCCGATTCCTTGAGAAGGTGAAGGAATTTGTTCAAGCCCCCCGGAATATTCAGGACCTCAACCGCCAAGACATCCGTAGATGAAACTCTGAACCCTGCCTTAGTGAGAACGGATGAGGCCCACAAAACATTATCCACGATGAGCCGCACCGTACTGAAGTCCGCAGAGTCCGCCACAGTCAGTGCACGTATGCTTATGCGTTTTTCCGCGAGAACGTCGGTCATCTTGCAGAGCGCACCGGGTACGTTATCGAGGACTACCGAAATCTGTTTTACGTTCATAGTATGCACCTCACAAACTCACAAAAAGGCCGCCGTCCCGAAATCCAGAACAGCGGCTCCAAATTTCTTGTCCGAATCTTAACGGATTAACGCACCAAATTCTTCACGGCACAATGAACTTCACGCGGAGTTGAAGATTTTTGCGCAGGTTACTCAAGAGCTGCAGTACCTTCCTCAAAGCGCGGACAGCTCCTCCTGAGTCAGAGTCTTTATGCCGTTCTCGCTGAGGACCTCCAGAGCCTTTGCGTTGTCGTTGACCTCGAAGACCATGTATATTTCTCGGCCGATCCACCTAGTGTTCTTGCTCATGACCGGGTAGACGTGCTGAATATTTATCCCCGAGTCCCTCAGAATGTCGAGCACCTTAATTAATCCCGTCTCGGCGTTGCTGACTTCCGCCACAAATACGTCCGTGAAAGTCGCAGCACACCCCTTCTCATTGATGAGTGAGGCAGTCCACATGATATTATCCACGAGGATCCGCAATATCGTCATGCCCCCCATATCAACCGCAGTGAACGCCCTGATGTGTATATTCTTCTTGGTCAGGGCCGTCATAATCTCGTCGAGGGTCCCGGGCTTGTCCTCAATAAAAACAGTAATCTGCCTGACGTTCATTATAGTGCTGAGAGCTCCTCTGCCTCTAGAATCTTTACACCCTCATTTCTGAGAGCTGCGGCCGATTTCTCGTTGTCGTCCACGCGGAAAATCATATACGCAGTCTCCGATGACTTGTTCCCAAGAATCGCGTACATGTACTCAATGTTTACGCTTGCTCCGTGAAGAATTTCCAGAACCTTATTCAGGCCTCCGGGGACATTCGGGACTTCCACAGCGAGAACGTCCGTCATGCTCGCCACAAAACCGGCATCCTTCAGTGTGTTCGCTGTGCCCAAAACATCGTCAACGATGAGCCTCACGATTCCGAAGTCGCTCGTCTCCGCAAGGGAAAGCCCGCGCAAATCTATCTTGGCCTCAGCAAGTGCCTTAGTCATCTCGTGAAGGCAGCCGGGCCTGTTCTCCAGAAACACGGAAATCTGCTTTACGCTCATAATCTCTCACTCCTCACTAAATCTTTCTGTTGTCGATAACTCTGACGGCTTTACCCTCACTGCGCACTATGGTCTTGGGAGCAACTAGCGTAACTTTTGCCTTCAGCCCGAGCATTGAGCGCAGACCGTCGACTAGTTCTGCCTGCCTCTTGTTGACCGTGCCCAAGTTGTCCGTGAACATTTCGGGGGTCATCTCGACTCTGACTTCGAGAGTGTCAGTGTTGTTGACCCTGTCCACGATAATCTGATAGTTCGCTGGGTAGCCGCTGTTGATTAGGACCGTCTCAATCTGGCTCGGGAAGACATTAACGCCGCGAATAATAAGCATGTCGTCAGTCCTGCCCTTAAGCTTGGTCATTCGCACGTGAGTACGGCCGCAGTGGCACTGTTCGCGGGTTAGGCTGGTGATGTCGCGTGTCCTGTAGCGCAGTAACGGGAAGGCTTCCTTGTCGAGAGTCGTGAAGACCAGTTCACCCAAGCTCCCCTCAGGCAAAACTTCGCCGGTCTTTGGGTCAATGATTTCGGCAATGAAGTAATCCTCGTTGATATGCATTCCGTGCTGGTCAGAACACTCGAACGACACACCAGGCCCGCATAACTCCGTGAGGCCGTAAATGTCATAAGCCCTGATACCCATAGTGGCCTCAATGTCTCGGCGCATTTCCTCACTCCAAGCCTCAGCACCGAAAATTCCGGCCTTCAGGGGAATATCTTCCGGCTTCATGCCCATTTCCTTCATGCGCTCACCGATGAATGCCGCGTAACTCGGAGTGCAGCACAGAATCGTAGCGTTAAGGTCCTTGATGAACATGATTTGCCGGTCAGTGTTGCCCGATGATGTCGGGATGGTCAGAGATCCCAGCTTGTGGCTCCCTCCGTTGAGGCCGGGACCGCCGGTGAACAGTCCGTAGCCGTAGGACACCTGCACAACGTCTTCATCAGTCCCGCCTGCAGCGACTATTGCCCGTGCGCACATGGTCTCCCAGATGTCCAGGTCATGCATAGTGTAGAACGCTACGACTCGTTGTCCGGTTGTGCCTGAAGTCGACTGGATTCGCACACAGTCCTTGAGGGGTTTGCCCATGAGACCGTAAGGGTAGGCTTTGCGGAGGTCGTCCTTAGTCAGGAACGGGAGCTTGTAGAGGTCATCCTGTGATTTCACGTCATCGGGGGTTAGGCCCTTCTCCTGCATCTTTGCGCGGTAATAGGGGACGTTCTCCCAAACGTGGCGGACCTGCCTCAACAGCTTTTCGTTCTGCAAGTCGCGAATCTTGTCGCGGGGCATGGTCTCAATTTCCGGCTGAAAATATCTCTGATTCATCACTGCATCATCTCCGTAAAAATATATCTATGCGTTTTTCCCCAACTCGAAGGCTTTGCGGTTGAGTGCCAAGAACTTCGGGGGGACACATGACTCTATAGCTTCGTTCCACGCTTCGGGGGGGATGTCGTCAAAGTAGTGGGACAATCTCCCCAACAGGACCAAGTTGACGGCCTTAGAGCTTCCGGCCTGCTGTGCGAGGCTCAAGCAGTCGAGAGCGTCAATCTTTACGCCCAGAGCCTGAATCTTGGGTAAGAGTCCTTCGGGGTAATTCATTGCGCCTGTGAGTACGGGCATTGGGTCAATCTCTTGGGTTGAGGTTACGATTTGTCCGCCGGGCTTGAGGTAGGAGAGATTTCTGGCGGCCTCGAGGAGTTCGAACGAGACTATTGCGTCTGCCTGCCCCTTGTCGATGATTGGGGAGTAGACTTTATCGCCGTAACGCACATAAGTTACTACGCTGCCTCCACGCTGGCTCATGCCGTGAACTTCGGAGACCTTTACGTCGTAGCCCTGAGTGATCAGCAGGTGGCCGAGAAGTTTGCTGGCCAAGACGCTGCCCTGTCCGCCAACTCCGACAATCATAATGTTACGGGTCTTCATTCTGCTTTGCCTCCTATCATGGATGCCAAATACTCATCAGCCAAATATTTATTAATCGCTGCGTCAGTCATACGCTTTACGTCCTCAGCAGTAACAGCAGGAGCAAACAACTCTTTACGGAATCTCAATGCTGCTGAAACTATCACAGCAGACGCAAGGATTATCCAGAAACACGCGACTCCCAACAAATGCATATTCATGAGAGAATCCACACGTGAAGACAGAGCCCTTAATTCACCCTTGACTTCGCGCAGTTCCGTACGCAATTCATTAACTTGGGCGTAAGATATTGTTTCTGCCATGACTATTCGCCCTCCTTTGAGCCGAATGCACCGAACTTGCACAGCTGAGTGCACACACCGCACCCAACACACAGCGTCCCGTCAACCCTCGCATGTCCGTCCTTCATCGACAGCGCAGGACAACCAATCCTCATGCACGACTTGCACCCAACGCACTTGGCCGTGTCGACCTTCAAGGGGGGATTGTGCTTGACGTACTTCAACAGCGCACACGGTCTCCTCGAGATTATCACGCTGGACTCTCCTGCCTCCAGCTCCTCACGTAACGCCTCCTCGCACTCCTTGAGGTTGTACGGGTCAACGACTCTCACTCGGTTAAACCCCATAGCCCTGCACAACGCCTCTAGGTCAATCTTTCCGGCAGGGTCCCCCTTAATGTTGAGGCCCGTTGTGGGGTTCTGCTGGTGGCCGGTCATCCCGGTAATCGAGTTGTCTAGGATAATCACTACTGACTTGCTCTGGTTGTAGGCGATATTCGCTAGGCCAGTCATACCCGAATGCATGAACGTTGAGTCCCCGATAACGGCTACAGCGTTCTTCCCTCCGGCCTTGCTGAAACCGTGAAGAGCACTCACCGACGCTCCCATACACAGCGTCATCTCCATAGCCGACAGCGGCGCAACAGCTCCCAGCGTGTAGCACCCAATATCCCCGAGCACAGTGCACTTTGCCTTGCTGAGTGTGTAGAACAATCCCCTATGAGGACACCCAGCGCACATCATCGGAGGACGTGCCGGAAGGGTCTCACCGAGATTCACGCCCTCACCGTGAGGAAGTCCGAGCCTCTCAGCAATAACGTTAGGGCCAAGTTCACCAAGAAGACCGAATAAGGATTTCCCCTCACACTTCAGGCCAAGAGACTTGCAATAACCCTCTATGAACCCGTCAAGCTCCTCAACTATTACGAGCCTCTTCACGCTCTCAGCAAAACTCTTCAGATTCTCGTCAGGCAGAGGCCAAATCATCCCCAGTTTCAGGACGGGGAATCTATCTCCGCAAGACTCCTTCACATACTGATAGCAGGTCGACGACGTGATTACCCCGACTGAATCATCATTGCCCGGGTCTATTCTGTTGAGGCCGGAACTCTCAGCGAAGGCCTGAAGCCTCCTCATTCTTTCCTCAACGATTGGGTGTCTCTTAATCGCGTTGCCCGGCATCATTACGTACTTGGCTATGTTCTTCTCGTATGGGCGTTCAGGAGCGGCTATTCTTTCTCCAGTCTCCACTACTGACTGTGAGTGAGCTATTCTTGTGCACATCTTCACGATAACAGGCGAGCCGTACTCCTCCGACAGGTCATAGGCACAGCGGAAGAACTCTAACGCTTCCTGTGAGTCCGAAGGCTCAAGCATCGGGAGCTTTGCGGCCCGGGCGTAATGGCGGGAGTCCTGCTCGTTCTGTGATGAGTGCATTCCGGCATCATCAGCAACACAGATAACCATTCCCGCATTTATCCCAGTGTATGAGACCGTGAACAACGGATCTGCCGCAACGTTAAGGCCGACGTGCTTCATCCCGCAGAAGGACCTTTTTCCCGCAAGGCTCGCACCAAAAGCTGCCTCCATAGCAACCTTCTCGTTCGGTGCCCACTCGGAATAAACGTCGTCATACTTCGCGAGCTCCTCAGTGATTTCCGTGCTTGGTGTCCCGGGATAGCTCGAAGCAAAGCAGCACCCAGCCTCCCAGAGTCCCCGGGCCGCAGCGGTGTTGCCCTGCATTAATTCTCTCATAGGTTTATCCCCCTTCTGAAATTGTGTGAATTTTAGCACTTGTTACGAATCATTCAGGCACTCATTAATAATCCATGAGTACATAAACGCTATAGGATTATATTATTGCGGTGAGTGTTCATGTCAAATTTTGGGATATATATTACAATTCTCACTAATCACTATCACAACAACAGGAGAATAACAATGCAAAGCAGGTTTGATTTTCTCGAAGACTATTTCCCGAAGATTGCAGGCTACGGGAAGAGGGCGGAAGAATCTTTGGGCCGCGACAATAATATATGCCTGCTGAACTTAGGACGAATTGCCGAAGCCTCCACAGAATATCTTTGCGCGAGGAACAATATACCTTTCAGCCGGAGCCTCAGCGAAACAGTTCAGGCACTCAGGGACAAGGACATAATAGACGAGGATATATTCATCAAGATTAAGGCCCTCACGGAAGTTCAGGACGACGCACTGCACGAGGACTATGACTCAGAGATGGCCTGCGGAAGGTTGATGACTGCGGCGTGTGGTCTGTGTGAATGGCTTGTGTCCACGAGAAAATTCGAGTTCCTCAAGGACTTATTCATCCCCTCAAGCAAAAAATTTCCCCTCGCTGACTTGGCCGGTTTGGGTCGCGAAGCTGAGGACGATATGTACACCCGTCCGCGCTACTGCCTCCTGTGCATTGGGAACATGGGAGAAATCATAATTGAGATTCTCGGCGAGAAGTACAGGTCCCAAATCACCGACAACGACACAAGATTTCACACTAGGGACGCGTTAGAGTTTTCCTCAACCATAGATAAGTCCATGAAGATTAAGATTCTCGAGCGCAACGCAATCATCAACAACTCACAGCGCAAACTTCTCGACGACCTCAGAGAGCCGCGCAATAAGGCCGTACACATGGACACGACATCAAGGGAGGACATCAACGAGGTAATTCACGAGGCATTGACCCTGTGCACATGGATATTCAGGAAGATTCTTGCTCCCGACGACGTAATCAGGGCCAAGATTGACAGCATTACCCCAGACGATATTCACGTGAGCACCGGGCCTATTGTGGGTGTAGTTCAGTGCGAGGAGATTCCCGAAGGCCTCACGCTGACTGAGGGGGAGATTCGGCCGTTCAGGGTGATGGATTCCGTGCCCTACCCGGAGGACTGCACGATACCCGTGAAACTCAGCCTTAAGCACGTACCAAAACGCTTTGGGGACACCGGACCGAGCGATGATAGTTTTCTGGAACTGTGCAGGACTGGAGACAGCTCGGAGATTCTCGAGGCTTTGAGCCATTACGCAAACCCTAACGCAGTTGACCCGGAGACACGAACGACAGCCTTAATGTATGCGTCCGACCACTGCACGAGGGAAGTCGTAGACTCGTTCATCGGGAAGGGGGCCAAGACCAACGCCCTCAACGACAACAACGACACCGCGTTAATCTTTGCTGTGAGGGGCAATAACGACAAGGCAACCGAAGCACTTTTACGGCACAAGGCGGACGTTTGGACCGTCAACAATGAGAACATGACCGCCCTTGAGTACGCACAGGAGAACCCCGACGAAGACTCCAAGCTCCTAACCAGACTCACGAGGGAGTGTACCATCAAGTTCTTAGCGATGTGCAGGAGCAGGGCTCACAACGAGGAGGACATAATCACGGCACTTATTCACGGGGTCAACCCAAATATTAGGACGGTTAACGCAAAATTTTCTGCCCTGATGTATGCGGCACAGTACAAGAATGCGGAGGTAGTGAGCGAACTTCTGGAGAGGGGAGCTAGGGTCAACGACAAGAACAAGGCACATGATACGGCGTTGATTCTTGCGGCGAGGTACAACGATGAGGAGACTGTGGAAGCCCTTCTTGACTATGAGGCGGACATTTCGCAGGAGAATCGAGAAAAATATAACGCGTTCTATTTTGCGAATCTCAACCCAAAGATTACCAGCGAGGAACTCTTAGCCAGACTCAACCCGCAGACTGAGCCAGAGACAACACCAGAACCCGTCATCGACGAAGAGCGCGAAGGACTCCGGCGTAACTTCCTGAAGATCTGCAGGTCCGGCACTGAGACAGAAATTCGGGAGGCTCTCGAGGCAGGTGCGGACATTCACGCGGTCAACAAGTCCCACGCTACTGCCCTGATGTTCGCGGTGAGGCACAATTCTGCGGAGGCCGTGAACGTTCTGCTTGAGGCGGGTGCTGACGTTAACGCTCAGGACGACGACGGCAACACTGCACTAATCTACGCTGCGGGGTATTGCGATGAAGACATGCTTGAAGTTCTGACGGGTCATGGAGCTGACGGGACAATCACGAACTCTGCGGGCTATGGGGCAATAGATTACGCGAGGGGCAACTACAGACTTACTGAGGAGGATATAGCGAAATACTTCACGCTAGCATAATTGATTCCTTGACACGCTTTGGGATTTGGGGTATTTATTGCGGGTTACGAATCTATGAAGGAAGGTATATTTTTCCGCAATGCCAATTACTGATTTACTCGAACGCAACAGCAAACTTTACGGGGAAGAAGTCGCGCTCGTGGAGATTAACCCCGAACAGGAAGAACCAATCCGCATAACTTGGAAGGAATACGCATTGATTCAGCCCACGTCATCCAAACCCTACAGGCGCGAAATCACTTGGGCAGTCTTTGACGAGAAGGCCAACAGGGTCGCAAATATGCTGCTTTCACGCGGGGTCAAGAAGGGCCAGAAGGTCGCTGTCCTCCTCATGAACTGCCTAGAGTGGCTGCCGATATACTTCGGAATCCTCAAGACTGGAGCAATTGCCGTACCTCTGAACTTCCGCTACTCTTCGGAGGAAATAGAGTACTGCGTGAATCTCGCTGACGTTGACGTGTTATTCTTCGGCCCTGAGTTCATCGGCAGAGTTGAGAACACCGTGTTAGCTCTGGGTGATAAGTGCCTGTTATTCTTCGTCGGGAACAACTGCCCGTCCTTTGCGGAAAGCTACAATGACGCTGTGAATAATTGTCCGTCAACTGCCCCAAAGATTCTCATTGAGGACACTGACGAGGCAGCGATATACTTTTCTTCAGGAACAACGGGCTTCCCGAAAGCTATCCTCCACAACCACACTGCCCTTCTCCAGTCCGCCCGAATGGAGGCCAAGCACCACGAGACTACTCACGATGACGTGTTCCTGTGCATTCCCCCGCTGTACCACACGGGAGCAAAAATGCACTGGTTCGGGTCGCTCTACACCGGAAGCCGTGCGGTGATCCTCAAGGGGACTTCCCCGAAAGCGATTCTTGACGTAGTGTCGTGGGAACAGTGTACGATTGTGTGGCTGTTAGTCCCATGGTGCCAGGACATTTTGACGGCACTCGACCGCGGAGAACTCAAGCTGAAGGGGCGGAAGCTCTCACAGTGGCGGTTGATGCATATCGGAGCACAGCCTGTACCTCCCTCACTGATTCGGCACTGGTTAGAGTATTTCCCAAACCACAAGTACGACACGAATTACGGCCTCTCAGAATCGACGGGGCCGGGCTGTGTTCATTTGGGGATGGAGAATATTCACAAGGTCGGGGCTATTGGTGTGCCTGGTTACGGGTGGGAGCTGAAGATTGTTGACAACGACGGCAAACCCGTAAAGCAGGGCGATACCGGAGAACTCTGCGTGAAGGGTCCGGGAGTGATGCTGTGCTACTACCACAACCCCGGAGCGACCCACGAGACGATTCGTGATGGCTGGCTGTTCACTGGGGACATGGCTAGAATGGACGAGGACGGGTTTGTGTGGCTGGTCGACCGCAAGAAGGACGTTGTTATCACTGGCGGCGAGAATATCTACCCCGTTCAGATTGAGGACTTCATAATCACTCACCCGAAGGTCCACGATGTTGCGGTAATCGGACTTCCTGAGCCGAGATTGGGTGAGATTGCTGCGGCGGTTATTCAGGTGAAGAAGGGCATGACCTGCACAGCTGAGGAGATAGACAAGTTCTGTCTTGGCCTTCCGAGGTACAAGAGGCCGAGAAGGATAATCTTTGCTGATGTTCCGAGAAATCCTACGGGGAAAATCGAGAAGCCAAAGCTCCGCGAAATGTACGGGCACGGCAGCAGCTTCTTTGAGGCGGAATAACATTACACAATATGCCTCCCTCTGTGCAAAAAGTCTCAGAGGGAGAATTTTTATCCCACAAATCACTAAAGGAGTCGTTGACATGACAAACTCAAGCGGCTACAATTTTGACAGAGCACAGAGCACAGAG
>JAFPZI010000105.1 GCA_017417365.1 Synergistaceae bacterium | reverse complement strand
TTAACCGCAATGACGGTTCAGTGCTCCAGCTCAAGTTCAGCGGTACCGGCATGGCGACGATGAGGCCGGGCTGTGTGTTCTGCTTCAGGTCGGAACTGATGAAGAAATTCGCTGTCCTCTACAATGAGGAATTGTTATACGACTCGTGGCTGTGGAAATACGCAATACTTTCGGACTCCCTCTACCTCCTGAACAGGCAGCTAATATATTACCGCAGGCATGAGGGGGTCGCGACTGGTACATACGTAGCAACAACGCCCATCAATCTTGACGCAAGGATCAACAGTTCGGATAAGGCAATCGAAATAAGCAGAATGTTTCTTGATGCCTCTGAAGGTCTGGAAATGACTCCCGCCAATCGCGAAATTCTGAGGAAGCACATAGACTTTATCGGACGGCGCAAAAACGTTCTGGCCAAGAGAAGCTCATTCCATACTGCCCTGTTCGTCTTGATGAACATGAAGCATTACCCAACCCTGAGAAATGCATTGTCCGACATTTATGCGGTGATGTTCCTGAAGTAAGGAGACCCAAGCGTGAAAAACCTTCCCATACTCAAGACGTTAACGCCCTCCCTCCGCAACAAGACCATCCTTGAGCGTTCAGGACTCTCTGCCCGAGCGTTCTTGATACCCCCGAGCGTTAGGACACTCGCAATCTTCCCCGACACCCTGCAGGCCGCAACGTTCATGCAGGACTTCAGGACCCTTCACCCAGAACGACAAGCCTTCATGCTCAATGAATTACCCCTGACCTCGCAGACAGAAGGACTCCGTGCCCTCCTGCTCGAACGCGGAGAGACCCTCACTCACTGGCAAGAGTCCCGCGGACTCCTCGTAGCGACTCCCGGGGCGTTGATGACTTCGTGCCTCGTCGGGGGAAGCGAACTCCTAATAGCGCGCTCCGAACCGTTTGACGCAGAGAGAATAATTGCGTGGCTCGAGTCCGCCGGCTACAAACGCTCAAACCTCGTGTGGGCACCAGGCCAATACGTCAGGCGGGGATTCATCCTCGACGTTTTTGACCCAGCTTACGCCATGCCCTTACGCTTTGAGTTCCTCGACGATGTGCTTGAACGTTCAGGCTCATTCTTCCCCGACACTCAGAAGAGCTCACCCGAATTGATGGCTCTCGGGGACATTACCCTTCACGGAATGAACATGGGAGCGTCCTACCCTCCTACGGAACTTTTGCCGGAGGACACTCTGATTCTCCTCAATGACCCAGAGAAGACAGAGACACAAGCTGAAGCGTTTATGTGGCTGTGGCTTGAGATTTTCCACGAGACCGGTGCGGGGTATAACGTTGAGGTTTGGGAGAAAGTTTTTCACAGGCTCGCAGCGTTATCGTTAGTCAGAATCACAACTGACCCTCTGAAGTCGGACGCAGAATTTCCGACCGGCTCACTTCCCGCGTTCAAGGGCGACCCTGAAATCATCCTCAGAATGTGTGATGAACTCGTCCGCAACGGCTTCACTGTCTCGGTGTTCACGAATAATCCAGTGTTCCAGAAATTGCCGTACGAGATTCACGAGGGGGTACTGTCTTCGGGGTTCGTTGACAGGAACACAAAAAGGGTATTCATCTCCGACCGCGAATTATCCGGCATCAACGCAAACATTCCCCTTACTCAGCGCAGGACTCCCAACGAGTGGAACTACGGAGGCAAATTATCCCCCGGGCAGCTGGTCATTCACGAGGATTACGGCACAGGGATCTTCAGGGGGATCGAGACCATTGACGCGTCTGGGGTCCCTATGGACGTTCTAGCTATCGATTTCGCCGACGACCAAAGGCTACTAATTCCCGTCCTCCAGTCCGACAAGGTTACCGGCCTCAACGAACACGAGAGCGAAGCCGTGAAGCTCGACACCCTCAAGGGCAAAGCGTGGAAGAAGAACGCCCAGAAGACCAAGGAGCGTGCGCAGGAAGAAGCCCGAGTTCTCATGGAGATTTTCGCGAAAAGGGAGCTTG
>JAFPZI010000104.1 GCA_017417365.1 Synergistaceae bacterium | reverse complement strand
TCAGGTCAAGGGCAAACCCAAAGGCGAGTCCGAAGCCGTAACGCTCAAAGGGGATAACGTCCTGTACTCGGCAACTCGGGGAAGCGCAGTAGTCAGCGGACACGTCGTAGCTGTTCAGGGAGGCCGCACCCTAAAGTCAGACTCAATAGTGTATTTCCCGACCAAGAACAGGGTAGAGGCACTCGGGGGACGCTCAACGAACGACGACGGCACTACGACATCAGGACGCGCGGAAATCACGATAGACCTATCACGTGAACGCAGAATCTCTTCATCCGCTCCCAAGCCGAAGCCAAAACCAAAGCCTAAGACCACCAAGACCACAAGAACTCGCACACGGAGGACCCGCAGAAAGTGAACGGACTTACAGCAGAGAATTTGCGCAAGACTTACGGCGGGCGAATGGTCGTCGGAGGAGTCAGCATCAACGTCAACCCCGGGGAAGTCGTCGGGCTTCTTGGGCCGAACGGTGCGGGGAAAACTACGTCGTTCTACATGATTGTTGGGCTTATCCGGCCGGACTCGGGACGCGTTACGATTGACGATACGGACATCACTCACCTTCCCATCTACGAGCGGGCCAGACGGGGAATCGGTTACCTTCCTCAGGAGGCTTCAGTGTTCAGGAATCTCACTGTGCGGGAAAACATTAACCTAGTGTGGGAGGAGACCGGCAAACGCAAACAGGCCAAAGAACTCACTGACGCATTGCTCGAACAGTTCAAGATTACCCACATTGCCGAGACTAAGGGCTATGCTTTGTCGGGCGGTGAACGCAGAAGAGTGGAGATAGCTCGGGCCTTGACCCTCAAGCCGAAATTCATCCTCCTCGACGAACCCTTCAGCGGAATTGACCCGATAGCAGTCGCCGACATTCAGACGATGGTGCATGAACTCAAGGATCACGGCTACGGAATCCTAATCACTGACCACAACGTCCGCGAGACCCTGTCAATCACCGACAGAACGTATCTTATTCACGACGGGAAAATCTTCTTGGCCGGTTCTCCTGAAGAAGTGGCGGATAACGAGTTAGCGAGGAAGTTCTATCTTGGTGAGAATTTCGAGTGGGAAGGAGCACATCATGACAAGCAAAAATCTTGAGGGGGTAATCTACTCTGACTAGCAACGAACAAATTACTCTGAAGGTCTCGGGTATCTCCAGCGACGGCTCGGGAATAGCGCGCACGGAACGTGGAATAGTCTTTGTTCAGGGAGCTCTGCCCGGAGAGACAGTGAGGGCGGGTGTGGTCATGCGTAAGAAGGATTTCACCGTAGCGGACACTCTGGAGGTTGAGGAGGCTTCCCCGGGACGAATCATGCCTAAGTGCAAGTACTACGGACGCTGCGGTGGGTGCCAGCTACAGCACGCGGATTACTCGACACAGCTCGAGCTCAAGGCCGGGATTGTCCGGGACGCTATGACCCGTCTTGGGGGGTTCAGCTTGGGGCGGGTTGAGTGTGAGGCGGCTCCGTCGTCTTGGGGGTATCGGAACAAGGCGGCTTTTCCTGTGCAGAACGTTCGCGGGAAGGTTTGTGCGGGGTTCTACCGTGCCGGGACTCACCGTCTGGAGTTCATTCGGCAGTGTCCGGTGAATGCTAGGAGGCTGAACGAGATTTACGGGTCAGTTCTCGACGGTCTGGAGGCTGGGCGGCTGCCGTTTGACGGTTACGACGAGCGCAACGGGACGGGCAAACTTCGGCACATCATAGCGCGAACAGGCATAAACACCGGCGAGTCGTTGTTGTCGTTTGTGGTGAACGGGAAACTTTCGGCCAAGAGCGTTAAGTCCCTAGTGTCGATCGGGAACAGGGCTCGGCCAAGTACGATAACCATGAACCACAATTCGGCACCTGGCAACGTGATTCTTGGGCCGTACACAGAAAATCTCTTGGGCAACGGGTTAATCTCTGAGCTTCTCGGGAAATACAGACTTGCCTTCGACACAGCTTCATTCTTTCAGGTCAACACGGGGACTGCGGAGAAATTATTCACGTACGCTTCGAGCCTCGTGAGGGGAGCGAAAAATATTCTGGAACTCTACAGCGGGACGGGGTCGTTGACGTGCTATTTGGCGGGAAATTCCGTGAGCGTTACGAGCATTGAGGAGTGGCGGGGAGCTGTGCGCATGGCCTCTAGGAATTTGGCGGCTAATGGGTTCGGGAACGTTGAGACTTTGTGCGGGCGTTCTGAGGACGTGATAACCGACCTTCAGGACTCCGGGAAGTATGATGCTGTGGTTCTTGACCCTCCGCGAGATGGGTGTGCTAGGGGGGTGCTTGAGGCGGTGAAGTCCTTCGGTGTGAGGCGGGTAGTGTATGTGTCGTGCAACCCTGCGACTTTGGCGAGAGATTGCCGGATTCTCAGCGGGTACGGGTATACGCTGGAGAGCTTGAGGGCGTTCGATATGTTTCCGCAGACGGCACACGTTGAGAGCGTTGCAGTGATGAAGAAGTGAGAGGATAGGAATTTATGGCAGCCAATACCAAGAGCAAGAAAAGTACATCCGGCAAAAATGACTCATGGAAGCATGACTCTGAATATATACGTTATGTTGAGAGCGGAAGATCTGCAGCAGTGTTTGTAGTGCGGGATGTAGTACAGGCTGTGAACACTTCAGGCAGATGGATAGATATTATCTCGCTTGACCACTACAAAGAAGAGCTGAATGGAAATGCGTTCAACTGGATTGTATGCGAGCTGTTTCCGAGAAAAATTCAGCCCGAATATGTAGAGCCTGAGACGGAAGATCCGAAAGATGTACAGGAAGCCAGAGACCATAACAGATATTTAACGTGGCAGACTGCGCAGATTGATATTTCCCAGCAGAGAAGCAAAGGCTATAACGGTCCAAAGTTTTTGGTGCTGTGCAAGCTCATCAATCACAACAAAGATAAGTTTGTGAAGCTGACACTCACCGGAAGCATGAAGACATATCGCGACTCTGACGGTGCAATTTGGGAAGTGCTAGAGCCTCCGGAAGAGCGGGAAACCATCAAAGCCCCTTTAGCACCAGATTGGGAATACAGAATAACTTTCCTGAAGAGACTCAGCGACGAACAGGCAGAATATATACAATCTCATGAAGTCCAAATCAGAGACAATATAGAACTCAACGGCAAAGTTACCCCCGAAATTATGGGCATAAAGTGAGGAGAGATAACAAATGAACACCGACATAATCACTTCCCGCGTCGCCAAGCTCAGGGCCTCAATGTCCGCACAAAACCTTGATGCCTTCGTCCTAATCGTCAACGAACGCGCAAACTCCGAGTCCTGCCACTACATTTCCGGCTTCAGGGGAAGTTCCGCCGCACTCATCATCACACACACCGGCTCAACCCTCATCACCGACGGACGCTACAAGACCCAAGCCCCGACCCAATCACCCTTCACGATAGTCATTCAGTCCAAGCTCTCACTGCCCGAATACATTGCTCAGGCCGTGAATGACTCCGGCTGCTCCCGAACAGGCTACGAGGCCGAGAAGCTCTCACACTCGACGTTCACAAAATACTTCGCACCCGCAAAAACTCAGTGGGTCGACGCGTCAGACATGATACCCTCCCTACGAAGGACTAAGGACCCCCACGAAATATCCCTAATCCGTCAGGCCGCAAAGATAGGACGAGAGGCATACGGCAACACCCTAAAGCACGTTCACGAGGGAATGACTGAGACTGAGTTTGACGTGATGCTGATGCGTGAGATTAAGACGCTCGGTGCTGAAAAGGGATGGGCACATGATGACTTTATCGTGGCCTCTGGAGTGAGAAGCTCAATGTGCCACGCTCCGGCAACCCTCAAGAAGTTCGCTCACGGCGAGACCGTTACTGTGGACTACGGCGCAATGGTCGGGGGCTACATGAGCGACATAACACGGAACTTTGCGCTTGGCCAAGCCGACAAGAGAGCTCACGAGATTAACGCTGTCCTACTCGAGGCACACCACGCAGCTGCCTCCGCACTGAGGCCGGGAGTACGCGGGGCAGACGTTGACGGAATCGCCCGCAAGGTCATCACTGATGCAGGTTACGGTGAATACTTCCTTCACGGTCTGGGTCATGGGTTAGGCCTTGAGGTCCACGAAGCCCCGAGACTCTCCCAAACGTCAAAGGATATTTTGCAGGCCGGAGACGTAGTTACGATTGAGCCGGGTATCTACATAGAGGGCTGGGGAGGACTCAGGATTGAGGATGATTACCTGATTACCCCCGACGGTTCGGAGTGCCTTACCGTGAACGACAACCAGAGCCTAGAAATCGTGTAGGCACAAAAAATCCCCCTCCCGAATTTTCTGGAAGGGGGCAAAAATTCCTGTGTGTTACTTGTTCTTACGGAATGCTAATCCCAGCAAGGCTAACA
This sequence comes from Synergistaceae bacterium, assembly GCA_017417365.1. Taxonomy (GTDB): domain Bacteria; phylum Synergistota; class Synergistia; order Synergistales; family Aminobacteriaceae; genus JAFUXM01. Next base: position 3,678 of record JAFPZI010000104.1, on the reverse strand, counting down.
TTATTATTCCAGACAGCCCCGCACTGCAACCGCCGGAAGAATCCGCAGCACTCACCGCAACGTCGTCGGTCTCATCGGAAGCTCCGACCCTCGCGGACACCGAGAACTCCCCGTTCACCAGTTCCGCAGGCACCGTAAACGTTCCGTCGTCGTGGACCTCCACGCCCTGAGCTGCCGCACCGTCAATCAGCACCTCAACTTCAGACGGGTCTATCTCGTCGCCCTCGTCCCCAAGCCGGAAGACTAACGGACTCCCAGCAGAAGTTACTGCGTCTCCGCTGATGATTGAGAGTTCAAGATTGTTCCCAGACTCTCCGGCAGGAAGGGCCGCAACATTCCCAGCTGCGTTGTCGGTCTTCTCTGCCTCTTCTTCATCTACGTCAATCTGGAAGTACACTTTGTCGTAGCCTGAAGCGTTCTTGGCCTTCACGTAGAACACGTAGCTTCCTGCCTTAGTCGGTGTGCCGGAAATCTCTCCAGTGTTCTTGTCGAGCTTGAGGCCCTTCGTGAACTTTCCGCCCTTAGTCCACTTTATAGGCTCCGTTCCTGACGCTTCAACCTTGACGCTGTACGGGACATTCAGCACGGCATTCGGGAATTCCTGCACTGAGATTGCGGGCTTCTGGGGCTTGACCTTGAGCGTGAATGACTTCGAGGCTGTGCCCTCACTGTTCGTCGCAGTAACCTTGAACTTGTACTTCCCGACCTCCATAGGAATACCTGTGAGCATGCCTGAGTCGGTAAAGGTGAATCCTTCGGGTAAGTTGCCGGTGTATGACCAAGTTATCGGCTGAGTTCCTCCGGCCTCGAACTCTATGTTGTACTCAGACCTTACCGCTACATCCGGTATCTTCGTCGTGGCTATCTTGGGCTTTGTTGGTGTGCCGTCATTGCCGGTTGCGCTCGCTCTCTCGTACGAAGAATTGGAGCCTATCACCAGCTTGAACTCTTGCTCAACGTAACCCTTGTGGTCTCCCATTGCCCTGAGGGTGAATTTGTAGCCTGATGTGTTGGTACGGGCCGGGTATCCGCGAAGATAGATAAATGCTCCACTCTGCACTATCCTCAAACCAGGAGGCAGTTCACCGTCCACGCACGTTGTGGTGTATGGGGAAGTTCCGCCCCTGACCAACACGTAATCGTTGTAGTACACGCCCAGCTTACCCTTGAGGAACTTGGAGGATATAGACATGCTGGAGTCCGCGTAAGGAGTGCTGCGGCCGGGGTCGATATTCACGGTTAATGACTTGTCCGCATAACCGTAATCGCTTGTAACCCTAAGAGTGAACGTGTAGCTTCCCGCAGTTCTGGGCGTACCCTTGAGGTATATCCTCATTCCGTCCCGGACGAGGTAAGTACCCGGGGGCAGTTCTCCCCTCACGACAGAATAGCTGTTGAAGGAACTCCTGCCGCTGACCTTCACCCAGTCAGAGAACCATTCGCCTACTTTGCCCCTAACGAACGTGTAAAGTATTCTCAGCAGACGGTCTATTATGTTCTCGTCGTCTATTACGATTATATAGTCCCTAGTAACTGTGGTCTCAGGATTGCCGACAACGTTCGACAGTTCCACAGTGAAGCGGTAAGTGCCCTTGCGGGTGGGCTTTCCGCTGATTGTGGCGGTGCGTTTACTGTCCGGGCCATTGAACGTCAAGCCCGGCGGGAGTGAACCACGTAGTATTCTCCACTCCATGCTGAACTCCGTACCATAGGACGTAATGTCTTGGCTATACGTCTGGTTGAGATGTCCGTTCGGCAGTGATTCGGTCCTGATCTCCGGCGGTTCGTAGACAGCAATAGAAGTTGACTTTATCGCTATGCCTCCAGATGAGTTAGCCGCCCTGACGTTGAAGCAATATGTTAGAGGCATAAACATACTTCTTCCGCGTGAAGTGTGGCCTATTGTCCCGCTTAAACGCCCAGAACTGCTCATGGTCAAAGCAGACGGCAACCCTGACACTCCAAAGCTTGATGCGTGCGACGGTACACTTGTAGCGTTCACACTCCAAGAACTCACGCTGCCTTCTGCTGTGCACTGCTTGCTGTAATACTGTCCGGCAACTACGATGTCGTTCGGCACAGAAGTTATTGTGGGGACACTGATACCAACGACGTATTCATAATTATCCTTAGTCAGCCAAGCGATACGCCACCCAGAACTTGACGTAGGATAGAGCACCTGACACCATCCGTTGTCCTCAGTGAGGAGGTAGACGGAGTCCCCCACGTCGATTCCGTAGGACGAATTTTGCCCCTCCGCCTTGCGGATATAGAGTCCGTAATGCCTGTGCTTTGCTGTCTTGGCCTCATCGTTGAGGGTGCCGGGCACGAAAACTTCTTTGAGGTTCACATAGGCCTCACGCCTTCCGCCGGTGATTGGGTAGGAGATTTTCGCGTAAACTGTTCCGCTGCTGTTCTTGCCAACACCGATAATATAATCCTCGTCGCTCTCTCCCGTCCACGCTGATGAATCATTGTGCACTGTAGTAGTGCCTCGTGTTGTCAGGTTAGCGTCAGAATAGACGTTGTACCGTCCCGAAGTCAGGGTGTAGACGTAGATTCGTGTACCGTCATTAGCCTTGAGGAGGCCGGGATTGATTCCGGAAGTGTCCACGACAGGGTCAGTTTGAGAGCCTGAGCCGTCATGGTCCACGTACATCGGGTAATAGGCTGGGTACAGGGGCAATTGTGAGTACGAGATAGTTGCTATGTGAGTCCCTGTAGTGCTGTTCTTGCAGGCATTACACTCCATGCAGACCTTCCACGCTGGGCCGTTGTAGGTGATTGACCCGTCGTAGGCAGTTAATGTAATGCTCGATAAATATTGCTTGTTCGTGCAGCCGGTTCTTGTCCCGTCCGGCGGGGTCTGGTCAATGTAGGTGATCGTCCTCGCGCTGGTGTTGTTCTCAACCACAAGCCTTACGTGATACCCAAGTTGGTGGTAGAGGTAATCGCCCTTCTTGAGTGCACGATAACCGGCATCGTTCAGAGTTCCCTGCTTGACAACGCTTGACCACCCTGACTGCCTGTGAATGCTCGTTACAGGGTATCGATACAAGCCCCTTCCCGTGAGGCCGTGCGCGATACAGTCAGTAACGAACGAAGCGCAAGACATCCCGTACCTCATGCCGATTCTTCTGCTGCCGTCGTAAGTGTATATATTCGACACCTGCAGCTTCTCGATCTGGCTTAGGGATTTGTAATCGGAAAAACTCTTCTCGCTCCCGCCGCCTGTATTGTTCGACGACAACGTGTAGGGAATTCCCCTGACATTTCCCGTAGCCACATAGGGAGTGCTGGAGAAGTTGAGCGTACTTCCGCTTGCCCAAGGGCCGGAACTGCCATTGTGCAACAGAATATAGCCGTCGGTGTACCACGTGTAATTCAGCATATCGTAGGCGTAAGATACCGCATCATCGCGCCAATCACACCAAGCCTGCCCGCTGAACACCAGCACCATACACAGCACCATAGCTGCAAGCCCCGTAAATCGTTTACTCTTCATAATTTTCGCCTCCTAGCGTAACTTCACAAAATTTCCTGTCAACCTCATGCGCAAATTTCACTTGTTCACACCAAATTCACCACCTCCTCCTCAACATGAACACAATCACCAGTCCCAAACTGCTTATGCTCAGTCCGGCACTGCATCCACCTCCAGAAGACGACCCGACAGGT
>JAFPZI010000103.1 GCA_017417365.1 Synergistaceae bacterium | reverse complement strand
CCAATTTTGATGAGATAGTCAGACTCATCGAGCGCGAAAATTTGTACGCAGTAAGTATAAATTTCGTCCCCGAGAAAATACCTGTAGACCTCGTATTCATCAGCAACATGAAGAGGTTCGACAATGCTTCTGTTCCCGAAGGTATTCACCCGCAAACCGTAATCACCTCGAACATCAAGACCAGCAGTAAAAATGTCCTTGTCGTAAATTATTCCAGCTACTTGGCCGAAAACAGCTTCATTATGGACAATGGAGGGATCATGTGCATTAATCTCCTGAAGGAAGCTGGCGTGAAAGATTTTCTGCTTGCTGGTTTCGACGGATTTTCTGCGGACATAAGGGAGAATTTCTACGAGGACTCCCTGTATCTGGACATGGAAGCGGCAAGGTGGGCAAATATTAATATGGCGATGGCGGACAAAATTGCCCAGCTGCGAAAATTGGTCAACATTACATTTCTCGCTCCTTCATCGTACGAGACTTTAGGATGAAGAAATCTGAGTTGCGCTAAAATATTTCCTCAATACTAACAATACTATTATGAGGAATAACAACTTGAACGACACTATCACAATCAGGGGAGCTCGTGAACACAACCTCAAGAATATTGACCTCGACCTCCCGCGCGGAAAATTAACCGTCATCACCGGCCCATCAGGTTCCGGGAAATCATCGCTCGCCTTCGACACCCTCTACGCTGAAGGCCAAAGACGCTACGTCGAGTCCCTCTCAGCCTATGCCCGACAATTCTTGGGTGTCCAGAAGAAGCCCGACGTTGACGAAATTTCCGGCCTCTCTCCAGCAATCTCAATCGAGCAGAAAGGCACTGGCCACAACCCACGTTCAACCGTCGGAACCGTTACCGAAATCTACGACTACTTCCGGCTGCTTTACGGACGAATCGGAATCCCTCACTGCCCAAAGTGCGGAAAGCCCGTGCAGCGACACTCAATAGACGAGATCCTGGACTACATTCTGAGCCGCGAGGAGAATTTACGCACAGAGATCCTCTCACCACTAGTCAGGAGCAAAAAGGGTGAGTTCAAGAACCTCTTCAGCCAGACACAGAAGAAAGGCTACACCCGCGCACGTGTCGACGGCACAACTTACTACCTCGAGGAAGAAATCACACTCGACAAGAACAAACGCCACAACATAGAAATTCTCGTTGACCGCCTCAAGATTTCCCAAGACAAGCGCACACGTCTCGCTGAGTCCGTTGAGGCAGCTCTGAATCTCTCGGGAGGTTACGTCCTGATTGCTCCCGAAGGCCGTGAAGAATACACAATGACCGAGAATTATTCCTGCCCAGACTGCGAAATAGGCATGCCTGAGATTGAGCCGGGCCTGTTCTCGTTCAACATCCCAAAAGGTGCGTGCCCTGACTGCGGAGGACTCGGAAGCCACGAACACTTTTCGCGCGAACTGGCCATTGACCCCGAACGCTCAGTTCTCGACGGCGCAATAATCCCCTGGAGGTCAAAGCCCTACTCAGTTACGAAGCTCAACATGTTTGCGGAAAAACACGGCTGGGACTTGTCCGTAAAGTGGAAGGACTTAGCCCCCGAAGTTCAGGACTTCATATGGTCAGGCAGCGGGGACGAGAAGATTCCGATGGTGTTCGACGAGAAGGGCATAGCAAGACCCTACATGGGACGCTTTGAGGGTGTCGTGGGGTGGCTTGAGGCAAAATTGAAGTGGTTTGCTGACAACGAGAACGTTGCGGAAGAAGTAGCCTCCTACCGTGAAGAGGACGTGTGCAAGACCTGCGGAGGCCTCAGACTAAGGCAGGAAGCCCTGAACGTTAAGGTATCGGGTTACGGTATCGGTGAATTGCTCGTGATGCCCGCAGAAAAGCTCTTACGCGTCATGAAGTCCTTCACCCTCACGCCAAACGAGTCCGCGATAATCGGCCAAGTAATGACGGAGATTCTCAAGAGGCTGGAATTTCTCGTAGATGTCGGTGTGGGTTACCTGTCATTGATTCGGAGGGCGGACACACTTTCCGGCGGTGAGACACAACGAATCCGGCTCGCTACACAGATTGGCTCCAACCTAAGCGGGGTCCTCTACGTTCTCGATGAGCCTACGATAGGCCTGCATTCACGAGACACCGAGAAGCTGATTCGTTCCCTGAAGTCGATACGTGAACTCGGCAACACTGTTGTAGTTGTTGAGCACGACCGCGACACGATGAGGGCGGCTGACGGGCTCGTGGAACTTGGCCCGGAAGCAGGCGAGAAGGGTGGGGAGATTCTGTATTCCGGGAGCTATGATGACGTGCTCAAGACTGACGGCCAGACTGCGAGATATTTGCGCGGTGAGGCTTCGGGAATCGTCATGAAGAGTCCGCGTCGAAAGGCTTCGGGTTGGTTCACTGTTAGGGGAGCGTCCCACAACAACCTCAAGGATATTGACGTGAGGATACCTGCGGGGGTGTTCACGTGTATTTCTGGCGTGTCTGGGTCGGGAAAAAGCAGCCTGATCTATGACGTTCTGTATAAGGGAATGCGCAGGATGCTGGACCAAGATTTTCGGGAGCGTCCCGGGAAGTTCCGTGCAATCGAGGGGGCTGAAGCGTTCGATAATATCGTGTTGGTTGACCAGTCGCCGATTGGCCGGACTCCACGCTCAAACCCTGCGACGTATACGGGGGTGTTCTCGCTGATTCGTGAGTTCTTTGCGCAATTGCCGGAGTCTAGGGTTCGTGGGTACAACGCCGGGCGGTTTTCGTTCAACGTCAAGGGCGGGAGGTGCGAGGCCTGCGGTGGTGCCGGGAGCGTGAAGACAAGTATGCTGTTCCTGCCGGACATATATTCTGACTGCGAAGTGTGCAAGGGTACGCGCTACAACCACGAGACTCTAGAGGTGAGGTTCAAGGGTAAGAACATCGCGGACGTTTTAGGAATGACAGTAGACGAGGCGATAGAGTTTTTCGGGGACATTCCGAAGATTTCGGGCAAGCTCAGGGTGATTCAGGACGCGGGATTGGGGTATATTCGTCTTGGGCAGTCTGCGTTGACGCTCTCTGGTGGTGAGGCACAGAGGGTGAAGCTGTCTAAGGAGTTGTCGAAGAAGTTCGGGGGGCGGACGCTGTATTTGCTGGATGAGCCTACAACGGGGCTGTACTATACGGACGTGAAGAAGCTGCTGCAGATAGTTCACAGGATGATCGACAAGAACGGGTGCACGGTAATCTTCATTGAGCACAATTTGGACGTGTTGATGTCTGCGGACTGGATAATAGATTTGGGGCCTGAAGGAGGAGATGCCGGAGGTGAGGTAGTGATTTACGGGACACCTGAGCAGGTCATGAAGAGCGGTAAGGGGTACACGTCGGAGTTCCTAAGTGAGTATGCTAAAATATTCTATACATTTTAGGAGGTACTGTCCTATACATTTTAGGAGGTACTGTCCTATACATTTTAGGAGGTACTGTAAATGAAATCTAAAAGGTTACGCCTCGTTATTCTTCTCGCGTTTGCTGCTGTCTTCCACCTCACCGTCAAAGCTGACTCAATGCCCAGATATTATGGCTGTCTGATGCATGAGTATCTTGCTTACAGTAACAGCTATGATTATGAGACAGATTTATCACGTTTCGTAGCGGACAAGGAACATAGCTTCTACGTTGAAGATTTGGAGCGTGAGATTTCTGCCTTCAAGCAGGAGAGAGGTTATACACAGGAGCAGATGCTGAGGGAGATTGACGAAGTTAGGCAGGCACCAGAAGGCTCGAACTATTATGGTGAATTTCCGGACTATATATCTGCAAAGGGTAAGTATACCTACCGCAGCGGTACTGTGGGTGTTTACCCTACTACGAACCTGAATCTGCGTTCACAGCCTAACCCTAATGCCAGAATTGTTTACGAGCTCCGTAAAAATATTAATTGGGTCAGGGGTGAACTTCCTGATGTTCTGACTTATCTCGGTGAATGGGTTAATCCTGAGGGAGTAACGTGGATTGCTGTTTCTCTGGAACTTGAGGGGAGCGGCGAGACTGTTGCGGGCTGGGTGAACGGAAAATATGTGAACTTCATCACGGCCAGTCAAATTTCTGAAGTTGTCGAGGAATTTGAGAGTGTCAGGGCAAAATTGGCTTCCGGGTCAGCTTCTCCGTCGTCTAGGCGGGCAGAAACCGGCGGGAGCGTTGTGGAGGTGTCTGCTTCAACGCTTATTGATGCTTATGTGTCCAATCCGTACAGGGCACAGAAGACTTATCAGGGGAAAACTCTTGAGGTTCGCGGGAAAATTTATGAGCTGACACGTAGTAGAGACGGTGTGCCGGTGATTAATTTGCGTGATGGCTACAAAGATGCAATAGTACAGTGTTATGTCTCGAGGAATGATTCTTTGCTTACTGACATTGAGACGGGAGGATATGCGACAATTCGCGGGTATGTGTCAGAGGTTAATGCGGAATCTTGGATATCCGCATACAAACTTACCAACTGTACAATCATTTCGGCAGAATAACCCCTTCCGCCCTCCTGAGAAATCGGGAGGGTTTTTGCTATACTATGGACCGTGAAATCTCCGCCAATTACAATCAGGAGGCAGGAATATTCCTTGACTAAACGCGACAAACAAACGGCCAGATTATTGGCACAGAAGACGTTATCCAGTGATGACACAGTGAGGCTTATGGAGTTAGACGGCTGGTATCCTGACCCCTACAACCCACAGAAGGGAAGCCACAAACAATTTATTCACCCAGTCAAGAAGGGCAAAGTTACTATTCCCTTAGGGCGGAAAGTTCTCCCAAAGGATACTAGAGACAGCATACTTTATCAAATGGGCTTATTGACAGATTAAGGAGTGATAAGAATGAAAAATGTTTATGCGTTCCCCGCTATCTTTAACTACGCTGACGACGGCATAAGTATTAAGTTCCCAGACCTGCCCGGCTGCTTGTCCTGTGCAGATGATTACCCGGAAGCCCTCTACATGGCCCGCGACGCTCTCGAATGCAGACTCTATAGCGATGAACAACATCACGACTTCATCCCCGCACCCTCTGACCCCCTCAAGCTCAGAGACTCTCTGGCACCTAACCAAATTGTTGTCCTCATTGAGGCGGATCTTGACCGTTTCCGCGAAAACCTCAGGGATAAACCCGTCAGCAAAACCGTAACCCTCCCCCTCTGGCTCGCTGACGAAAGCAAGAAGGCCGGCCTGAATTTCTCACAAACACTTCAGGACGCTCTGATAAGCAAGCTCGAAATCATTCACCAAATCAAGCACAGACACACAGAGCCACAAGAACAATAACCTTTGCTATACTTATGCAGAACTAACACACAAAACTTTTTCGGAGGTCAATAACTTTATGGCAGATTACGAAGTCGCTGACATCACACTATCTCAGCACGGACAGAACAAAATCGACTGGGCTTGGCAATACATGCCCTCCCTGCAATTCCTCTACAACAAATACAAAGACTCGCAGCCCTTCACCGGCGCAACAATCGCGGCCTGCCTCCACCTCGAGGCCAAAACCGCTAACCTCCTCATCACATTAACCCGTCTCGGCGCAAAAGTCGCAGCCTGCGGAAGCAACCCCCTGTCAACTCAGGACGACATCTGCGCAGCCCTCGCGAAAAACGGTGTCCACGTCTACAGCCGCCGGGGCATGTCCTCAGAAGAATACTTCGCAAACGTCCGCAAAGTCCTCAACTACAAGCCAAATGTCATAATCGATGACGGCGCGGACCTCGTCGCAACTGTCCACACAGAAATGACTGACTTAATCCCCAACATTCTCGGCAGCAGCGAGGAGACCACTTCAGGCGTTAAGAGGCTGAAGGCTATGGCAAATCAGGGAGTCCTGAAGTTCCCGGTTATCGATGTGAATGATGCCCTCAGCAAATACCTCTTCGACAACAGGTACGGCACAGGCCAATCCGTATGGGACGGCTTCATCCGAACAACTAACATGATCGTTGCCGGCAAAACCGTAGTCGTTGTGGGTTACGGCTGGTGCGGACGGGGCGTGGCCATGCGCGCTCAGGGAATGGGTGCACACGTTGTAGTAACGGAGATTGACCCCCACAAAGCCTGTGAGGCACTAATGGACGGCTTCCGCGTTATGAGCATGGAGAAGGCCGCAGAAATCGGGGATATTTTCCTGACCCTAACCGGCAACATTCACGTAATCCGCAAAGAGCACTTCCAGCGCATGAAGAACGGTGTAGTTCTCGGGAACGCAGGACATTTTGACGTGGAAATCAGCAAGCCAGACCTAGAGGCACTCTCCAGCCGCATTGAGCACCTCCGCGACAACATTGACACATACGTCATGAAGGACGGACGGCGCATTAACCTTCTCGGTGAAGGAAGGCTCACAAACTTGGCCTGCGCTGACGGACACCCGATAGAGATTATGGACCTGAGCTTCTCACTACAGCTTGAGTCGGCCCTCCACGTCTACACCCATAAGCTAGAGGCCGGACTCTACCCCGTACCCGCCGAGACTGACCGCGCAGTGATGGAGTCGAAACTTGCGGCGTTAGGGATTGAGATTGACGAGATGACAGCCGAACAGGCCGAGTACATGAAGAGCTGGCAGGAGTAATTCACGATGGCAACTTTATTCAAGGACGTATACATAGCCGACGGTTCACGGACTAAGGCCGAAAGAGTTCACCTTCTCGTGTCAAAGGGACGGATTGCTCAGATTATCGATGCCTCACAGACTCCCCCCGCTGCCGACAAGATAATTTCCGGGCGCGGACATATGGCGGTCATTCCCGGGTTCGTCAACGCACACACTCACGCGGCAATGATACTTCTGCGCGGTCTAGGCGAGGAAGCTCCCTTGATGGAGTGGCTGCAGAACAAGATTTGGCCCGTTGAGGACAAGCTCACTCCAGAATACATTTACTGGGGAACGCTATCGGCAATGCTTGAGATGCTCGCGACCGGCACGACGTGTTTCGCTGATATGTATTTCGAGATGGAGCGTGTAGCTGAGGCGGTTTTAGGTGCAGGGATGAAGGCGGCTCTGTGCAGGGGAATAACTGCGGGAGCTCCCGGAAAGATTGAGCGTTCACTGTCGAACAATCTCGACTTGGCCAAGAACTATCACGGGCGCGAGGGACTAATCACCGTACAGCTCGGACCACATGCCCCGTACACCGTGCCTATGGACTACATGAGGTCAATCACCGACGCGGCTAAGACCAACGGACTCGGCGTGCACTTCCACTTCCTTGAGACCAAAGGCGAACTCGACAATCTCGGCATGTCCCCAACGGACTACCTCAAAGAATCCGGCCTCCTCAACACGCCTTATACCGTCTTGGCCCATGCAGTGTGGCTTGACCCGAAGACCGAACTTCCCGACAACGTCTCGCTGGTCCACAACCCTTGCAGCAACCTCAAGCTAGGCAGCGGAATAATGCCCCTCACCGAATGGCTTGAACGAGGTGCAGTAGTTGCGCTCGGGACCGACGGAGCCTCCAGCAACAACAGGCTTGACATGTGGGAGGAAATGCGCACGGCCTCGCTGCTCCACAAGGGAGCCACGATGAATCCCGTGTGTGTCTCGGCTCTGGATGTCTTGAGGATGGCTACGTATGAGGGAGCTAGGGCGTTCGGTTTTGCTCAGAAGGGAATGATTCAGGAGGGGTGGTTCGCTGACCTCGTGCTGGTCAATCTCGATAAGCCTCACTATATCGGCGTGAACGAGGAGAATTTAGCGGCCTACCTGGTTTACGCTGGGAGTTCTGCGGACGTTCTCGGCACAATGATTAACGGCAGATGGATTTACCGTAACGGCGAGTACCCGACTCTTGACGCTGAGGAGATCATGATTAAGGCACGGGAGGCACGGGACGCTATCACCCGCTAGCAGTGATTAGGGGTTAGGACTTCACTAGCCCCTAGCAATTTTCCCCCTCACGTAACCGACAAGATAAAGGCTCCCGCAGACAATCACTAGTTCATTCCCGTCATTTATGGCTCCCTTCACGGCCTCTTCAGGGAAATCGTAACCTTCAGGCTGATTCCTCCACACGAAATCCCGCGAGGCTCTCAGCAACTCATCAGGCTTAGCGGCTCTGGCCATCCCGGGAATAGTCGTAACGTACAGCTTCGGGCCAAGTTCCCCGCTAAGGAGTCCAAGACACCCCGAATAATCTTTGTCCCTCATTGCGGCATAGACCACGCCAATATTCTTGCCTGCCCACAACTCATTCACGCTCCGGCAGAGATTGGCGACCCCGTCGAAATTGTGCCCTCCGTCGAGCAGGACATCAGGACCGTGCGCGACAACCTCAAGCCGTCCCGGCCAAGACGCGTCGAACATGCCCGCGAGGATTGAGTCTTTCGTTATTCGCGGCAAATTGTCCCTGATTAGTGAGAGTGCAGAGAGTGCTAATGCTGAGTTCTTGACCTGATAGGCACCGATTAATCTCGTCCTGACCTCCGGAAGTTCGAGGCCGTTAGCGGAAAAATAGAACGTGTTCGATTTATTCGTTGCTCGTACGTCCCTCACACTTGCGGACTCGCTCACGACAAACGGCAGTGCTTGAGCCTCACCGCAAACCCTCCTGAACATTGGGATTAACGACTCAGGACTCCCCGAGAAGCACGCTGGAACACCCTTCTTGACGACTGCGAATTTCTCACCTGCAATGCTCTCAAGAGTCGGGCCCAAATATTCCGTGTGGTCAATCGAGATTGATGCTATGACCGAGCAAATCACGTTGTGCATTGTGTTCGTAGCGTCGAGTTTTCCGCCCAAACCTGCCTCAACGACTCCGGCCTCTATGTGCTGATTCCTCATCAGGACGAACGCCCCGGCAGTCAGAAGCTCAAAGTATGACGGCAATTCTTCCCCCTCACGAATCACTGCAACGACCTCACGCACAGCATTCACCCAATCTTGAGGGCCTAACGCTTGGCCGTCGACTAGGAGCCTCTCTCCGGGACTCTCTAGGTGAGGGCTTGAGTAGAACGCCGTGCGATAACCCGACGCCCTCAGAACCGACGAGATGAACGCTCCCGTTGAACCTTTACCGTTAGTTCCGACAATGTGGACTGCCCTGAAGGAGTCCTGCGGGCTGCCGAGACGGTCCAAGAGCCTCGTAATTCTGGTGAGGCCGGGAATAATTTTGTCTGTGGAGTGTGAGTGAAGTAATTCTTCAAGTGCGCTGAAATCTTCGTGTGTCATGGTAAAAGTGTAAGGCAGATAAGGATTTTACCTGCCCTGAGTGATTTACTTTGCCGGAGGGAACGCAAAACTTCCCTTGTAGCCGAGAGCCTGCATAGCTTTCACGACCTGTGAGGCTGATGCTTTGTCGGGACCTCCCTCAACCCAGACTTTGACGTGTTTAGACGCTGGGTTGGCGTAAACTTCCGCTCTGTAGCCTGCCTTCTTGATTTTCGCGGCCTCTGCCTGAGCTCCTGCCTTCGTGGGGTATGCTCCGACCTGAATGCGCCATTGCTGGGAGGCCGGAAGTCTTGCGGGTTGTGAGGGCTTCTTGGAAGGCTCTGGCTTCTTTGCGGCTGGTGTGGGTTTCTTTGCGGGTTCAGGCTTCTTGACGGCGGGCGTGGTAGAAGCGGGCTTTCTTGCCGGAGCTGGAGCGGGTTTCTTCGGGGCGGGTTCAGGGATAACGGGAATCATCTCCGGCTCAGCAGCAACAACCTCTGCCGGTGCCGGTTCAGCCGTAATTTCTGGTGAGACCTCTTCAGGCTGAGGGTTCAGCAATTCCTGAGCCCTCTCACGTTCCGCGATGAGTGCAGGTGAATCCGCATATGCACGGGTTGACGTTATGCCCGGTGAAGTCCGAATGCCGTTGAGGAAGAACTGCCGGCCCGCGAGAATCAGCAAGCCCACAGCCGCAACGCTGACGAACGGCAGGACAATATCACCGAACGACGGGAGGATTCCCCGCCTCTTCAGCCCGCGCCTGACGGTTCCGCGCCTATCAGTCCTTGCGGTTCTTTCTGAAGATTGCTGGCTGGTCATAGAACTTCCTCGTCAGTCCGGGAAATGCGTTGCGTTCGTCCTCACTCGGTGATGTTAGTCTGGCTTCCTCGAATCCTTCCTGCTGAATCTGGCGTTTTCTCGCGTAAACATCATAGATTGTGCGTCTCGTCCTGATCGGTGCCTGCGGCTGAGGTGCCGGCTGAGGCTGTGGTTGAGGTTGTGGCTGAGGCTGAGGCGGAGTCTGCTGCTGGTGTGAACCTGTCCTGATGTTCATTCGCGAGGCCTGTGCTACGGCATCCTCCGGGAACGTCGCAATCAGAGTTACGTGCACCTTGTCGCCCAGAGTGTCGTCGATTACGTGCCCCCAAATCACGTCAGCATCAGGGTCGGCGGTCTCCTCAATGATGTTTGCGGCCTCCGTCATCTCCTGTAACGTTATCTCGGAACTGGTCGTAACGTTCAGCAGGATTCCCCTTGCTCCAGACACGGGAAGGGTCATTAACGGCGAGGTCAGCGCGCTCTTGGCGGCCTTCTTTGCGCGGTCTTCACCCTCACCTTCGCCCATTCCCATTACGCATATCGATGTGCTAGTGTTGGTCAAAATCGTCTTGATGTCGTTGAAGTCTAGATTGATGAAGCCGTTCTTGGTAATCAGGTCCGTAACTCCCTGCACTGCCTGCCGGAGAACTTCATCAACTTTCTTGTAGGCATCAACTATCTTCATCTTTGAGCCGTTCTCCATCTGAAGCAGACGGTCATTCTCCACAACAAGAAGGGCATCCACGTTTTTCTTGAGCTGTTCGATTCCTTCTTCGGCGGTCTTCATTCTCTTGGCCATCTCAAAGCCGAACGGTTTCGTTACCACGCCCACAACTAGTACTCCCATATCTTTTGCCGTGTCCGCTATGAACGGGGCCGCTCCTGTTCCCGTACCTCCGCCCATTCCCGCAGTTACGAACAGCATATCAGCTCCCGTGATGTACTCCTTTATCTTCTCGGAACTCTCTTTAGCCGCGTCGGCTCCGACTTTGGGATTTGCTCCAGCTCCAAGCCCGCGAGTCAAGGTCTCTCCGAGAATAATTTTGTTGGGAGCCTGATTCATGTCCAGTGCTCTAGCGTCAGTGTTGGCAGCCACAAAGTCCACGCCCTGTACGTTGGACTCTATTATGTGGTTGAGGGCATTCCCTCCGCCTCCTCCGACACCGAACACTACTATCTTCTCATTCTGTCTCAGGTTGTTTCCGCTGCCTGTAAGACTAAATAATTCTTGCTCCATGCGGCAATCTCCTCCTCTGTCCTGTGAAAATTATTTTACCGCAGCACTCTCCGGGTATACAGCTAAAAGTGCCGCCCGAACTTTGCTGCCGAGCGTGTCATCTATCACATGTCCCCAAACAATATCAGAATCTCCGCTGACGTTCTCACTAATGACGTTTGCCGCCCCAGTCATCTCAGTCAGCGTAACATCTGCACTCGTTGTTACGTTCAGCAGGAATCTCGCGGCCTCACCGAGCGGACGTGCCATAAGCGGTGAGTGTATTGCGTTCACAGCGGCCCTCTCAGCACTGCCCTCGCCCTCAGCCTCACCGATACCGACGGTGCACACGGAAATTTTGCCCTCTCCGCTGTCAAGAATGTACCTGATGTCCTCAAAATCTAGGTTAATGAAGCCTGACGCGGTTATTAGGTCAGTTATTCCCCTCACTATCTGGCATACGGCATCATCCGACTTCTTGAGAGCTTTGGCCTCGTCCGTAATTCCCTGAGCTAATGCGTTGTTGTCAACCACTATGATTGCGTCGGTGTGTTCCTTGAGGTGAGCTATTCCGTCCTCAGCAGCGGGAAGCCTCCTGCCCTGCTCGAACCCAAACGGCTTGGTTACCACAGCAACGACAAGAGCACCCGAACTCTTTGCGGCCTCAGCGATTGACGGAGCCACTCCCGAACCTGTAGAGCCCCCCATTCCGGCCAAGACCAACACCAAGTCAGACCCCTCAACGCAAGACTTTATGCCGTCTGGCTGGACTTTGTGAGGAGAATTGCACGCACTGAGGGAAGCCGTGTCAGAGTCAGAGGCAACAGTTTTGACCCCCTGAATGCCGGACGCAATTATTCGGTCAAGGATTCTGCACCCCGCACCGCCTGCACCGATAAGCGTAATCTTGGTGTCGTCAGTAAATCCGAATAAGTTATCGCTCATATAAACGTAATTTCCTCCTTGTGTCTGGGGAAAATATTTTACTGTATTTTTCCGGGCTTTACAATTTGGCCAATAACTCAGAATAAGCCCTTCAGCTTGTCCATGAACTTGCTTAGTGTCTCCCTGAAGTTGTCGCGCGGAGCTTCTTCCTCGTCGTCATAGTCGTCGTCGTAGTCCTCCGGCTCGTAGCGTTCGGGTTCACGGCGTTCTTCCGGCTCTTCGTCCTCGTCGTCGCCGTCATTCTGGTAGTTATCGCGCTTCCGTCTCTCCTGTCTCTCCTGCTCCTGACGCGCCCGCTTCTCGGACTTCTCGGACAAACCCGGCAATACCTGATCCGACTCCATGAACACATACTGGTCCCGGTCCGTTACGGCAAAGTACTTCAGGATTCCCGCAGCACTCACGTATGACGCATTGTCGAGGCCCGTCGGCATGGTGTATATTGGCTCCTTGACCTTGCGGACTGGCATCTGGAGAATGTCCTCCAGCATGTATTCTAGGCCGGGAGTCTCGGAAACACCCCCCGACAGAACAATACCTCCCGGGAAGTGCTGAGGCGTGCATTCCGCGAGGGCATTACGGACGTATTCACCGAAGAGCTCCTCAATTCTGGCAGAGATTACCTCTGTCGCCAAATCCACGTCTATTCCGTAATTGCGCATCTCGTTCTCGTCGAAGTCAGGCCGGAAAATTACCTTCTTGAGGTGTTCGGCCTCCCCTAACGTCATGTGCAACACCATCGCCAAGTCGCTCCGAATGTGTTCGCCCCCGATTGGTATGCTCATGACACGGAAAGCCCGCCCGCCGCGGTAAAGCACGATTCCCGTTGTGCCTCCCCCAACACAGATAGAGATACACCCCGCGCGCATCTCCTCCTCATAGACCGCACCAAGCGATGAGGCCAAAGGCTTTAGCATCAGCCCCCGCACGTTCAGCCCCGCACTCTGAACACAGCTCACTACGTTCTGCACATAAGTCATAGGGAACGCCACAGTCTGAAGCCACACGTCTAGCTGACTCCCGTTCATGCCCAAAGGTTCGTCCACGTTCTGGCCGTCGAGCTCGTAACGGGTCGGAATCATGTGCAGGGTGTACATGTTGCTCCTCATCGGGACGTTGTCGCGGGCTCGGTCGATTACGTTCCTCAAGGCCTCCTCACTAACGGCTTTGGACTCCCGGCCCCCAAGCGTGATCATTGCGTGGGTCGACTCGCTCTGAATGTCCATTGCGTTGAAGGCTACGATTACGTTGCTGAGACGTTTTGCGGATATGCCGGTGATACTCTGGGCTTCCTGATATGCTTTCATCACTGACTGCCGGGCGTCAGGTATGCTAACTATTATGCCCTTAGAGATTCCGCGCGAAGGGGCAAGCCCGAACCCTATAACTTTAACGGAGTCAGGATAACGCGAGTCCCGTTCTGCTACAATCATTGTAGTCTTTGTTGTTCCCATACTCAGCCCGACTATCAGGCTGTCAGATTTTCCCGGCATTGTGTCATGTTCCCTTCTTTATGCGTTGTGTGTATATTATAGTTTACGTAATAAAATTTTCCCCTCGTATGTAGCGTCAATAATGTGATTTCCGCCCTCAAGGATTAACCCTTTGTACATGTCGTCAATCATTGTGCCGATGTCCTGCCCTGAATATTTCTCCCTCTGCAGATAGAGTTCAAATTTCTGGAGGTTGTGAGACAACTTCAGGAAAAATAAGTTCATTCCTGCACGGCGTTCCCAAGTGATTTCCTGCGCGGCCTCGAACCATTTGCACGTCCTGAACTCCTCAAGAAACGAGGCTATCACTTCCGTATCTATCGGTGAGGTGAAGACCCCGTACATTTGCGGGTGAGGCTGTGATTCCTGAGGGTCGGACTCTTGGTCGGGAATCTTCCAGACTAACCGCCCGGCTTCCTCGTCGGTGGGGCGTCCGGGGTCATAGAGCCACATTTTGCCCTCTTTGGAGATACACCAGACATTCCCGCGCCACTCGACCTTCAGCCACGCACGAATCCAATCGATTTTCGTCGTGAAGTTCCCGAACGACTCCATGTGGGTATCGACTATTACCGGCATATCACGTTCAAGAAATTCCTTCATGGCCTTCGAGTCCCCCAAAAGGTACGGCCAAAACGTCAGACACCTCTTCGGGAAGACCTCCCACAACCTGCGCTCAAGGGTCTGGGACTGCGCTTCTATCCTGTAGCCGTGAAGGGAGAACCACACCCTGTAGTCGATTGCGTACAAGAGGCATCCGGCAATCATGGCGGCGAGATAAATTCTTCTGAGGACAGGACGCACAATTTACCACTGAATCCTAAAACACGGGTCAAGAATCTTTATCTCTGGCTCTAACTTGATCCCCGTGCTGTCGTAAACTCTTTTGGCACAGATCTTCACAAGCTCCGTAACGTCAGAACTTGTTGCGTGCCCGTTGTTCAGGATGAAATTTGCGTGAACGTCAGAGACCACTGCACCGCCGACAGATAACCCCTTGCACCCGCATTCATCAAGGAGCCTCCCTGCTGAAGCCCCCTCGGGATTCTTGAAGGTACACCCAGCGTTCCTGAGACCGTGAGGCTGAGTCCCTCGCCTGAGAAGATAGCTCTGCAGGACTTCTTCATCTTTTGGGTGTGAGGTCCTGAAGGTCATTCTTGCGGAGACTATCACTCGTCTTCCCTCAGAGAGCGAACAATTACGGTACGAGTAAGCTATCTCGTTGTGGGGCCAAGTCCGAACAGCCCCGTCGGCCTCAACGGTTATGACCTCCTCGAGAAGCTCACAGACACCGTGCCCTCCAGCTCCAGCGTTGCCGGCAATTGCCCCCCCGATTGTACCGGGAATCCCAGCAGCGAACTCAAGCCCGCCGAGTCCGCGTTCACGCACAGCCTTCATGAGGGACGGAAGACGTAATCCAGCGTCAACATCCGCAGTAACGGGAGTCCTCCACTCTATTGCGTTGAGGTTCTGAGTTGAGAGCACGATACCCTTCACTAGGCCGTCGGGAAAAAGTACGTTGCT
>JAFPZI010000102.1 GCA_017417365.1 Synergistaceae bacterium | reverse complement strand
GTCCTGAGTCAATTATGGAGGTCATTATGGATTTGTCAACCGCCTTTCTATGTGATATTGCTAGTATAACACAAAAAATTTTCCCCCCGCTTTTTCCGGCGAGGGGATTATCTATCTTACTTCCAGAGTTCCCATTTCGATTGGTCAGTGTGAAGGAGGTGGTGCGACTTTTCCCCGAGAGGCTCGCCTAAGTACTCCTTGTAGCACTGCTTGATTGACGGGTTCTCGTGCGAGAATCTCAGGCTCATACTGCGGTCAAGGTCAAGAAGGATCCTCCCTCTGCCTTCCCCGAGCTCCTGCCCTTCCTCGATAGGCTGTCCTCCGCCTCCCGCGCAGCCAGTCGGGCAAGCCATGCACTCTATGAAGTCATATTGTGCCTTCCCGCTCTGAACGTCCTCACACAGTTTGCGGATATTGCCCAGTCCGTGAACTACAGCAATCCTCAGCTTCGTCCCGGCAATCTCAAACGTCGCTTCCTTGAACCCGTCATAGTCCCTCACGTATCGGAACGCGTTCGGGTCGGGGTTGCTCCCGGTAACGAAGTAGTAGGCCGTCCTCAATGCCGCCTCCATGACTCCGCCGGTCGTACCGAAAATGTGCCCGGCTCCTGACGCTGTACCCAAAGGAGCGTCGAACTCCGACTCCTCGAGGTGCTTCACGTCAATTCCTTCGGACTTAATCAGGCGGTCGAGTTCACGCACAGTCAGAACTACGTCAACATCACGCGCCCCTGAACTGTTCATGCACTCAACATCGCATTCATACTTCTTGGCAGTGCAGGGCATGAACGACACGTGATATATCTTGTCCGGCTCAACTCCCAAAATCTGTGCGTACCAGCTCTTGATGATTGCTCCGAACATCTGCTGAGGTGATTTCGCGCTCGACAACTGCGGCACAAGGTCAGGAAATGCCATCTTGATGAACCTCACCCAGCCGGGGCAGCATGACGTGAACATCGGGAACTTCACGGGCTTTCCGGCCAAATGTGCCTTCAGCTTCTCCACAAACTCGCTGGCTTCCTCCATAATCGTTAGGTCAGCGGAAAAATCCGTGTCAAATACGTAGTCGAACCCAACAGCACGTAACGCACTCGCAAGGCGGTTCTGCGTGGCCTCCTCGTGAGTCAGCCCGAGCTTCTCGCCCCATGACGTACGAACCGCAGGAGCCACAGACGCAATCATTATCTTGTCCTTCGCAGCAAAGGCATCACGTACCTTCTGGGTGTCGTCCCGTGCTGTGAGCGCACCGACCGGACAATGTGTAATGCACTGGCCGCAGACTGTGCAGTCGACTTCAGTAATCTTCTTTCCGCCGGCTACGTCTACAGTTGTGCGGGAGCCGGATTTAGCGATGTCCCACACGTGCATCTTCTGGATGTTGTCGCAGACCTGTACGCACCTCATGCACTTAATGCACTTCTGGGCGTTCCTGATTTATGGGAAGTCCATATTCCATTCAAGCGCGGGTATATCCTCGTGGTAGGGGAATGTGTTAATCCCCATGTCGTTTGCGACGGTCTGAAGCTCACAGTTGCCGGACCTCACGCACTCGGCACAGCGGGCGTTGTGCTGTGAGAGGATTAGCTCAACGTTCACCCTTCTTGCCTGACGGGCTTTGGGGCTGTTGGTCAGAATCTTCATGCCCTCCTGAACGACCGTGTTGCAGGAAGATACCAATCTGTCTTGGCCCTCAATCTCGACGACGCACACACGGCACGCTCCGATTTCGTTGACCTTCTTCAGGTAGCACAGGTGAGGTATAGTTATGTGATTGAGCTTTGCGGCCTCAAGTATCGTTGTGTTCTCCGGGACTTGAATTGCCTTACCGTTAATCGTTGCGTTTACCATTCAAATTCACGCCCCTCTCTGAATTTTCCGAAGCCGTAATAGTCGCACCGTAAGCACCTGTTGCTTTCTTGCTCCATTTCCTCCTGAGTCATGCCCTTTTCGACTAGCTTGAAGTCGTGAATGCGCTCATCTATCGGACGTTCACGCATCTTGACCCTTCCGCAGGCAGGCCTGTTGTGTGGTACTGGTTCAGGGATTTCTACGGGCAAGGTGATTGGGTGATGGAAGCCTAAATATTCGTCGATGTTGGCGGCCGCGACTTTTCCCGCAGCTATGGCACGGATTACCGTTGCAGGACCTGATACGCAGTCCCCTCCAGAGAAGACACCGGCCATGTTTTCGCCCTTGACCTCTTCGCTGTCGAATGCCTCAATGCATCCCCACTTCACAGCGATTCCAGACTGCTCGAAGTTGTAGCTGTCGATTCCCTGACCGATTGCCACGACGATAATATCTGCCTCGAGGCGTATGGGTTCAGCCGTAGCATCTTTGGGTGCCGGGCGGCCTCCCTTGATGTTGCTGATCATCTGCTGCTTGACCCACAGGGCTTTAGCTTTTCCGTCCTCAACCTCAACCTTCAGCGGTGCAGCAAGTTCGAGAATCTCGCAACCCTCGACTTCGGTAGCCTCGACTTCCTCAGCTAGGGCCGTCATGTCGTCCTTGCGCCTTCTGTAGGCGAGTGTAACTTTGTCAGCGTTGAGCCTGAGTGATGAGCGAGCGCAGTCCATAGCCACATTTCCGCCTCCGACTACGACAACCTTTTTGCCCCTGAAGTCCGGGTAATCGTCATCGCCGATTCTGCGTAACAGTTCTACTGCGGACATTACGCCCTCTGCGTCCTCACCGGGAATCTTTAGGGACTTGTCGGTGTGTGCTCCGATTGCGATATATACCGCGTCGAACTCCTCGCGCAGCTTGGACAGCGGGAAGTCCTTTCCTCCCACAGAGACTTCTTTATGTACCTTAATATCTCCGGCGGTCAAAAGGGTCTCGATTTCCTCATGAAGCACTTCTCTCGGCAGACGGTAGGACGGAATCCCATAACGCAGCATTCCTCCGAGACGTTTGCGCTGTTCGAAGATTTCCACGCTGTGTCCCATCATCCCGAGATAGTAGGCAGCACTGATTCCGCTCGGGCCTCCACCGATTATGGCTACTTTCTTGCCTGTTGCTGGAGCGGGCTTCTCACCCTCACGGTAGACGGGTACGTGTCCGGCGTGGTCAATTGCGTAGAGCTTGAGGCCGCGAATATTGATAGCGTCATCGACCATTCTTCTGCGGCATTTGTTCTCGCAGGGGTGCTCACAGACCATTGCGCACACGGAAGGGAACGGGTTATCTTTGCGGATTAGCCTCACTGCGTCGGCGTAACGTCCGGCGTTCACGAGCGCAATATAGCCCGGGATGTCGACGTGAGCAGGGCAGAGAGTTACGCACGGAACTGCTCGGAAACCTTCTGCGGAGCACTGGTGGCCTTTGGCGTGGGCGGTGTAGTCATCTCTGAAGCCCTGTACCCCCTTAAGGACCATGTTAGCGGCCTCGTAACCTATTGCGCAGTCGGCTGATGCTGATATTGTCTGTGCAGTCTTCTCGATTGTCTCGACGGTCTTCATGTCTCCCTTGCCGTCGATGAGGTCATCAATGAGCCTCTCGAGCTGGGGAAGTCCCACACGACAGGGCACACACTTTCCGCAGGTCTGGGCAGAACACACCTTGAGGTAGCTGCTTGCGACATCCAGAGGACACAGCCCGGGAGGTGCTCCGGTGATACGCCGTTCAAGGTCCTTGTGGAGGCTCTCGACGGCGGCCTGAGCTTTTGTCTCGTTCATAATGCTAAGGCGACTCAAAATAGATTCACTCCCTCGTTATGATTGTCTAGAATTTTTACCCCTTGAATTAAGATATTATACCTTGTCTGACTGGATTAACGCCACAAAAAAAGGAGCGGTGAAGTTTTTCACTGCCCCCTGCTGTGTGTG
Source organism: Synergistaceae bacterium (assembly GCA_017417365.1). GTDB lineage: Bacteria > Synergistota > Synergistia > Synergistales > Aminobacteriaceae > JAFUXM01. The sequence continues at coordinate 6,978 of JAFPZI010000102.1, read as the reverse complement.
TTGGCTAATACAACTTCACGTGATTTCTGACGCTCCCGAACGGTTCAAGCGTCCCTTCCCTGCGTTCATGTTAGGGCCAAGACATAATCCCCGCTACCTGCTGTGCGAGTTGGCTAATACAGCTTCAGCCTAACGCAATTCTTGACGCTCCCGAAAGGCTCAAGCGTCATCAACCTTCCCTCTTTGCGCTCACGTTCTCGCCCCATAATGTAGCAGCTCGACGGCTCAAGCCCAAGCACATAATCCCCGCTGGTCATGTTCTTCCACTGAGCCAAAATCGGCAGAGTGTCCAGAGACCACGAAACTTCTGCGGTTATGCCGAGTTCAGGATTCTTCAGGCGCGCATAGGCCTCACTCTCCATCTCGTTGAAGAATACCTGCTCCTCCTCGTTGTTGATTGGTTCACAGAACTCACACTGCTTGGCCAAGCCCTGTTCTGCATAAGGTGTGCGCGGAGTAACTTTCCTCTTCTCCGGCAGCTCAAGCACAGCGCGTTCACTCAGCATAGGCCACCCGAAATTCATGTGGTACAACATCATGTACTCGAACGGTGAGGGCGTAAGGTTGGTAATCTCGTCCTCAATCAGAAGCTCACTCCCCCAAACAGGAACGGTGTACTTGCGCCTGAGTGAGAAGTTGCACCCTCCCTGCTCAGTCTCGGTGAGTTCACCCCCTACAACGATATTTTCACCCTCAACGTACCCAAAGAGTCCCCGCGCACCCTGCCCGTGAATCCTGCCGTGAAGGGGCTGAAATCCTCCGTCCTTAGTGTCAGTGTTCTCAGGTCCCGCAGAGAGCAAGCCGCAAGTGAAGAGCATTCCCCCGGGAAAATACCTCCCGAAGAAGCCCGGCACCGGCAGAAAGCGTGAGGGAGAATCATAGCCGTTTTTCGTGGTGTAGCTGATGTTCACTCCCTTGTAGCGCAAGTGCCCGATGTCTAAGCCCGAATCCGCAAGAATGTCGAACTCAAGCCCACCTGCCGTAGTAACTTGGTAGAGTGCAACCCCGCGGGCGTTCCCCTCGTCGAGAATCACCCGCCGGACACCGTAGACCTGTTCGTGGTTGCCGACGTAACGGTAAAACTTTGTGCGTTCCATTATGCTAAAACCTCCAGTATGAATTTGTCGAATGCCGCAGTGCCTTCGGGAGTCCTCTTGTAGACCCCGCTATCCGTCAAAACCTGAGCGAACACGTGCCCAACTTCATCACGTAGCATCTTCCTGACTCTGTCCTCACCGTCAAGGCCCTCATGCTTCTTCCTCAAACCCTCATACCAAACTTCATGGGCCTCAAGTTCCGACGGCAGGGACCCTCTTCCCTCAAGCCAAGCCGAGCAAATCTTCTCAAGAGCACCCTTCAATCTCGCGGGCAAAACTGCAAGCCCCATAACCTCAATAAGGCCGATATTTTCCTTCTTGATGTGATGGACTTCAGCGTGTGGGTGGAAGATTCCTAATGGGTGTTCGTCGCTGGTCCTGTTGTTGCGCAAAACTAGGTCAAGCTCGTAATCTTCTCCGCGCCTTCTGGCAATGGGAGTGATTGTGTTGTGCGGTTCGCCGTCGGAATAGGCCAAGACCCCTACGGACTCATCAGTCCATTCACGCCAAGCCCCCAAAATCTTATCCGCTAAGGCAGTGAGCTTCTCAGGGTCAGGTGAACATAGCCTCACTGCGGACATCGGCCACTTGATCCGCCCAATCTTCACGGCCTCGTCAGGATAATCGTACACCCTCTCGTAATGTGCATTGTTCATTGCGAAGACGTAACGTCCCCCCTGGTAGTGGTCGTGTGAGAGTATGGAGCCTCCGACTATGGGAAGGTCAGCGTTTGACCCGACGAAGTAGTGAGGAAATTTCGTGATGAATGCGAACAAGTTCTCGAAGGTCTCGCGTGAGATTAACATTGGGACGTGATTCCCGTCGAGGACTATGCAGTGTTCGTTGTAGTAGCTGTAGGGTGAATACTGGAAGTACCAATCACGGCCGCCGAGCTCTACGGGAATAAGCCTGATGTTCTGTCTTGCAGGGTGTCCGTGATGGCCGTAGAAGCCTTCATTCTCCTTGCAGAGCAGGCATTTCGGGTAGCCTGTGGACTTTATGGTCTTGGCCTTCGCAATGTCTCGGGGGTCCTTCTCGGGCTTGCTCATGTTGATAGTGATGTCGAGTTCACCAAAATCTGTGAGGGACTTCCAGCAAATATTCTTAGCGGTGCGTTCGGAGCGGATATAGTTCGACGACACGCCCAAGCCGTAGAAGTAATCAGTAGCCTTCACTGGAGACTCTGCCCTTAGTGCCTCGAATCGTTCAATCACGTCTGACGGTCTGGGGGTCAACGCGCCCATTAATTCAGTGTCGAGGAGGTCGCGTTCAGTCTCTGTGTTCTCGATGAGGTGATTATCAGCGGCCCAGTCAAGAATTTTTGCCAAGATTGAGTCGGGAGAATTGGTGAAGGTCTCCGTGATTTCTTCCGGCTCGAACGAATGAATACCCAATATGCCAATGAGGGAATTAGCCGCCCAAATAGTGTCTTGCGGAGTGATGAGCTGATGATAGAGTGCAAAAGCTATAAGCCTGTTAAGTTCGTGGTTGACCATAAAAAATACCCCCTGTTCAGTTTTGGAATCTTGAGGGTATTTTATCGCAGACAACTATCATCAAGAAAGAATAGTTTTTACTGTATTCATTACCTCATCAGGCGGAAGAGGCATCATATCTTTCTGATTCCAGTTCATTTTCGGCAGGAGCAGGGTATCTTCAGGGAGGAGAATATTTATCAGGCACGGCTTGGAATCATTCAGCCATTCTTTGCAGGTGTCAAGTTCCTCATAAGACTCCAAAGATACGGCCCTTATCCCGTAGGCTTCTGCGACCTTCACGAAGTCAGGTACAGTGTATCCGCTGGCTTCCGTAGTGAGCAGGAATCTTCCTTGATACCCCCCTGCCTGAACCTCAGAGATTTTCCCAAGTGCCCTGTTGTTCAAGACCAGAATCTTCACCGGCAGCTCTTCACTCGCAACGGCCTGAAGCTCCTGAATATTCATCTGCAGACCTCCGTCCCCGGTGATACAGTACACAGTTCTTCGGCCTGAAGCGAACGAGGCACCGACAGCATAAGGCAGTCCGCACCCCATACCCCCGTAACTTCCGCCGATTAGGATACGCCCCTTCCTGCCCCTGAGAGTGAGGGACTGCGCCGCCCAGCACTGATTCTGACCTATATCGACAGCAACAATAGGGTCCTCCGGCAGCAGGTCAGAAATCTTTTCGACGCAGAGATTCCCAGCCTGTTTATCGTAAGGCTCAAGGACTTTCTTGGCCTCAAAACATTTTGCGTTCCACACTCCGTAACAGGGTACAGCCTCAGCATTCAGCTTCTGCAGGAACTCTCCGGCATCATTCAGGTACTTATCCTCATTGTCTTTGACATTACGGCTGAGTTCATACTGGTCTATATCGGTACGGATTAACCTCGCGCCGGGAGCAAAGTATTCCGGCTTGTTCCCTATCTGCCTGAGACCGAGACGAACTCCCACAGCAATCACAAGGTCCGACGCACTGACAATCATATTAGCCGCCCGGTGTCCGTATACCCCGATGAACCCGAGCTTATCATCCCCCTGCATAAGATCAACGGCATTCATAGAGGTCAATACGGGGATTCTGGTTTTGTCCCTGAACTCGTGAAGAAGCTCAACAGCTCCGGCATTCCTGACCCCATTACCGGCAATTAATATCGGCTTTCTGTATGTCGAAGGGAAAATCAATCACGACACCTCCTTTGCGTCCCATGACGGCCATATTCCACGCACGGGCAGCTATTTCGGCGAATCTCTCAGGTGATGAAGGCGTTACTGAATATTTCGTGATGCTCCTCACTACAGAGACAATATCCATCTCCTGAAAACCGTTCTGCCTTATGCCTGAATAGCCCTTCTGCTCATTGACCGGGACATTCCCGCAAATCCCAATGAGAGGCACGGAGTCGAGCCATGCATCAGCGAGTCCTCCGAGCGCGTTCACAGCACCGGGACCCGAAGTCGTGAAGTATACGCCGGGCTTGCCGGTGATTCTTGCGTAACCGTCCGCAGCAAAAGAGCAGCCCTGTTCGTGATAGCATATGTGCACGCTGAGTTCGTCCCTGCGCCTGTACAACGCGTCAACAAACGGCAGAATATACCCGCCGGTGTAACCGAAAATATCAGTTATGCCCCTGCAGATGAGAAAGTCCACTAGGTAATCAGAACAATTCATCTGGTCAATGCCTCCTTTGCCCGTTCAAGAATTGTGAAGTCCGTCTTTGAGTAGCCGGCTCCGTACCTTGTGCGCTGTTCATGAGTCATGGTGCCTATGATCTTATACATTTCCCTTGCCGAAGAGTGATATTTTTCCTGCAGGTGAAAGACGTTATCCACGTGAGCATGTTCACAGCCGCATATAAACATAGGAAGGTCATAGCCCCAGCGGATATTTCTCTTCAGCGGAATAATGTATTTCTCTATCGTGTCAAGAAGGACAGGAATATCATAATCAGCCCCGCAGCGTTTGTTCAGGAAGTCCGCAAGCAGTTCTGTCTGAGCATTCCCGGCACCCCGCCCCATTCCGTACAGAGAGCCGTCAAGAATTACGCTCCTTCCGCTGTTTTCTGCAAGCACAGCCATAGTCTCAGCAAGTGCACAGGACAGACCAAGATTATTGTGTGAATGAAGGCCGATTTTGATTCCGGCATCAAGAAGTGAGTCAACATGCCTGAATATTCGTATCAGGTCATCGAGATACATTGCCCCGAAAGTATCGACAATCGAGACAGACCCCGGCCTGACAGCATTTACTCTGCGTATAAGCGTATCCAGTTCAGAATCAGAATAGCCCAAAGCATCCATAGGATTGAACTGGACGACATAGCCCTTGCTCTGAGCGGACCGGCAGAAGTTCAGAGCGTCATTAAGCTCATGTTTGGCGAAAGATATTCGCAACCACCTGAAAGATTTTCCGTCGCAGCTGTCAAGATTCTTCACTGAGTACCTGCTGTTGTCGCAGAACCCCAAGAACTCGGTGCGCCCTCTGTCCTCAGGAATATACTTTCTGGCATCGGCGGAATCACGGTACACGAGGGATTCTCCGTTCACCTTATCCTGAAGGCAGCCTGTTTCCGCAAAGTCAATTCCGGCCTCAGCAAGCCCCTTCATGACTCCCCTGACGAAATCGTGAGGCGGGTTTTTCTCCAGCAGGTACCCTCCGTCCCGTATTGTGCAGTCCGTAATCTGTACACTCATTTTCCCGTCAAGCTCCTGTAAACAGCATCAGCAATCACGAAGTCTTCAGGGTAATCAATATCTATTGCCTCGATCTTGCCGACTTCATGAATATACGGCCTCACACCTACGCGTCTGCCGTATCTGGTGAAAGTCTCACGCGTAAAAACGTAAGCTATTGAGTTTTCAGCGAGTATCTTGGGTAAGTCCTGAGTTCTCGGGAAACACGAAAGGTCAAAGTTCAGGGGCTTTCCGTTCTGCCACATGAAAGTCTTTACGCTTTCCGCACAAAACGCGCTGTCATATTCCCCTGAAGCCACGCTGTTTATGCATGCATCAAGTGTTTCGGGCTGGGCAAAAGGTGAAGTAGTGTGAGTGTTCACGTATATATCAGCGTCAACAGTCTTCATGAACTCGCGGATTATGTCGTTAGCATTGACACTATCGCTGTCGAGGAAGGCCGGTCTCTTCAGGAAAGTTACTCCCTCCAGGACATAAGGTCTCACAGAATCACTTGAACAGTACACATAAACTTCATCGATCTTGGACGAGGCTAAACATGTCCTCTGAATGAACGACATTAACGGTGTACCGTCATAAAAGGGCTTGATATTCTTTCCGGGGAGGCGGGAACTCTCCAGTTTTATGGGGATTAATGCCGCTGTTGTCATGACATATCCCCCGCTGAAATTTTGGACGGAAAATTGCGGAAGAAGCGGAAGAGTCTAACAGGCTTAGGACAATAAGTTAGGCAACCAGCAACCAGCAACCAGCAACCATTATAGGCACATAATTATTCATTTGTCAATAAGTATATTGCTTATCCTTTCTGCAAAATATGAGTGTGATAATATTCGTGTATTGTACAACATGGACAGGCAAAAATCATTCAGCTTTTGACGAAAAATTTCGATGGTGTCGTCAAATCACTTGAGGCCGCAGACACATACAACTTAATCAAGGAGGCTAAGTACTTGCGGAAAAATGGATTTGGTGTAGAATTTTCGCATGTCAAAACCTAACAGCAGAGATAAAACAGTAGCTCAGAACCGCAAAGCTCGGCATGACTACTTCATATTAGACTCGTTTGAGTGCGGAATAGTCCTGACCGGCACGGAGATTAAGAGCGTCCGCAACGGAAATCTTAACCTCAAGGATTCTTATGCTTCCCTCGAGAACGGTGAACTGTGGCTGTTGGGAATGCATATTTCTCCGTACGAGAAGGGCACCTACTACAACCACGAGCCGGAACGCAGCCGCAAACTTCTTATGCACAAGCACGAACTGATCCGCCTCAAGAGCAAGACTCAGGAAAAGGGTTTAACCCTTGTGCCGTTGAGCGTATACATCAAGGACGGAAGGCGCGCAAAAGTTGAGCTGGGTCTGGCGAAAGGACGTACTGCCCACGACAAACGGGACATGATAGCGGACCGAGAGGCCAAGAGGAGCATTGCGCGTGCAGTGAGGGGAAAAGGCAGCTATGACGAAGATTAGGGGGCGACAGGTTTCGACGGCGCGAAGGAGGATCTGAAGGAGCAGGCCGGGGAAAGTCTATAATCACCCGTAAAACTTAGGACAAAACAATAAAAGTCGAAGATAATTTCGCATTAGCAGCTTAGGCTAGCTACGCCGAAGGACGGACAATGCTGGTGGTTCGCCGGAGGTGTCATGAAAACCAGCTCCCCACCATGTAGAGAGTCCGGCATGGTGATAGACCCGTAAGACTC
>JAFPZI010000101.1 GCA_017417365.1 Synergistaceae bacterium | reverse complement strand
TGATGGGCAACGGTTTAGAGGCCGGTGTAGTGATTTGCTCTATCTATGACGACAAGAACAAGCCTGTAGTGCATGAAGGCGACACGAGAGCGGTAACGTTTGAGGACGGCACAAAAATATCGTATGACCGGAAGAATCATGTGCTGAAGGTGGAGTGTGAAGGGGATATAGAGATTCACGCGAAGGGGCAGATAAATATCACTGCTGACGGGAACATGAAGCAGCAGGCCGCGAGAATAGACCTGAATTAGGGGGTGTAAGCATGAATCGCGGAGAGATCGTGAAATTAGGGAAACACAGGCTCAAGTGCGGGGACGCTTGCGAGGAGGATGAAGTGTGGCTCCTCATGAACGGAATGCGCGCGGATTTGTGCTTAACAGACCCTCCTTACATGCTGAACATGCAGAGCTGGAAGGCTGGTGCGAAAGTCGGCAGTATTGATGTCGAACTCATGAATCAATCCCGCTACTTTGAGCGGTGGTTCAGGAGCGTCTATGAAGTTTTGCGTGAGGATGGAATATTCATGTGTTTTGGGAACTACAGAAGCAGCATAGTGTACTTTATGACGATGCTTCGGACTGGCTTCAGCACCTATGACCCGATAATCTGGGACAAAGAATATCTCCAGCCGGGCAGCGTCAATTTCCGCAACGTCTATGAAGTCGTGAACGTGGGCTTCAAGGGCAAGGCTACAATCACAGACAGGACAGCCAAGAACATTTACACGCAGGGTTGGTTCAGCACTCACGGCCTCTATAATCACCCCGCAGAGAAGCCTGAAGCCTTTTGCCGTTGGTTGATCCAGAAGGGAAGTCCTACAGGCGGGACGGTAGTAGATTTGTTCGGTGGGTCAGGGACGACTTTAGCGGCGTGTGAACGCGAGGGCAGGAAGTGCTTAATGATGGAGATTAGCCCGGAGTATTGCGATGTGATAATTCGGCGTTATGAGGACATGACCGGCCGGAAGCCAGAGAGTGAGAGTCAACTATGCCACAAGTAACTAGACTCAGGGATATTTGCACAGGTCATGAGTGTTTTCCCCCAAGAGCCTCGACCAGCGGAAGCCCTAATGTTTTCGTGAACAACACACCCGTTCATCGTGAGGGGGACTCGTGGTCAGCTCACACTTGCACACACCCAGACACACCACACGGCACACACAGCGGGACTCTTTCGTCAGGAAGTTCGACCGTCTACGTGAACGCTCGGCAACTCGGCAGGATCGGCGACCCTGTGTCATGCGGGTCAATAGTCGCCACAGGAAGCAAAAACGTTTTCGCAGGAGGTTAACATGACACAGATTAATCACCCCAACTACTACATGGACAAGACAGGCAAAACTTTATACGAGGCAATTGACATTATCGACATGTTCAGCCTGAATTTCTCGCTCGGCAACGCAATCAAGTACATCATCCGCGCAGGCCTCAAGGACGGTGAACCCACTCATGAAGCCCTCGAGAAAGCCGTGTGGTACTTGGAGCACGAAATCCAGAGATTGAAGCGCGAGGCAGGTGAAGGCACATGATAGGCTCATTAGGAAAAGTAGTATTCGAAGTCTCGGCGGAGAGGGTAAAAACTTTCCGGGACTTCCAGATTCAGAGAAGCGCAAAATTTTCGGAACACTCAATTCACGGACACAAAGCCCTTTTAGAGTTCACCGGCCTAGCTCCGGCAGCAATCAGCCTCGCAATCAGACTTGACGCGGGACTCGGAGTGAACCCCAAAGAGGAACTTGCGACCTTGCACGACATGTTGACCCAGCATCAAGCCGTACCATTCATCCTCGACGGCGAACCGCAAGGGGACGGTTTGTGGGTGCTCGAAGGTCTGGATGAGAAACACGAAATCATCGACAACTACGGAGCTTCCATAGCAGTAGAGGTCTCCCTGAAGCTCAAAGAATACATCGAGGTGAACGGCTGATGGAGATTGAGGTCTTAGCGTCGCAGAAGGAAATCAACTTTGCCCCCGAGACCGTCATTGAGGAAGTCGCACAAAACGTACGCACAATTTGCGCAACCCCAAAATACAGCGTCCCTATGGATAGGCTTTTCGGAGTTGACGCTGTGATAGTCGACCGCCCGACACCGAAGGCTATAGCGGAACTTCAAGCCGAACTCATACAGGCCGTCAGGTAGTTCGAGCCTCGTTGCAGGGTCAAGAAGGTTAGCTTTGACGGAGACATTGACGGGGGATTGTCGGTGAAAGTGAGGATTGAGATAGTTGAAGAGTGAATTATTTCCGGGCCTTGAGGACATAGTTTTTGCGGAGAAGTCAGCGGAAGAGATAGAGAGCGAAATCATCACACTTTACGAACGGTTAGCGGACAGGACCTTAGCGCGCGGGGACCCAGTGAGGCTGTTCCTAGAGACGATAATACTAATCATAGTCCAGCAGAGGAGCCTTATTGATTACGCGGCCAAACAGAATCTATTAGCCTACGCGTCAGGTTCCTACCTCGACCATTTGGGGGCGTTACTGGAGGTTACGAGGCTTGAGGCCTCACCCGCAATGACGACGCTGAAGTTCACCCTGAGCCAAGCACAACCCTCAACTGTAATCATTCCAGCGGGTGTGCGTGTCTCCCCCGGGGGAGGGAACGTGTTATTCGCGACAACGAGTCCCGCAGAGATTCCCGCCGGAGACACAGAGGCCCTCATCACTGCGCAGTGCACAATTCCAGGCAGTGTGGGCAACGGTTACGTAGCGGGGCAGCTCAGGAGGATAGTTGACCCGTTCCCGTATGAACTCGCAGTAACCAACACCACCACGACCTACGGGGGCAGTGATACCGAGAATGACGAGAACTATCGGGAGCGCATACAGATAGCCCCTGAAAGTTTCAGTGTTGCGGGGCCTCGAGGAGCTTACGAGTATTACGCTAGGAGTGCGCACCAAGACATTATTGACGTTGCGGTGATTGGCCCGCCGGATATTGCTCCCGGGTACGTTGAGATTTACCCGCTCATGAAGGGAGGGGAATTGCCCTCAAGTGAAGTTCTTGCGTCGGTGCTGGAAATCTGCAACTCCGACAGCGTCAGGCCCCTCACCGATTGCGTGAGTGCACACGTCCCCGACACAGTCAGTTACTCCCTGAACGTCAAGTACTACATTGACCGAGCGAAGGCCACGCAGTCAGCGGAAATACAGGAGGCGGTGAGTGAGGCGGTAACGGGGTGGGTAACGTGGCAGCGTTCGACGTTAGGGCGGGACCTCAACCCCTCCGAGTTGTACCACAGGATGATAGCCGCAGGAGCCAAACGCACAGAAATCACCTCGCCGTCATTCCGAGTGCTGAAGGCCTCAGAGTTAGCGATACCCTCAACGATCAGCCTGACGTTTGGGG
>JAFPZI010000100.1 GCA_017417365.1 Synergistaceae bacterium | reverse complement strand
GAAGGACGCGAGGAAGGACGCGAGGAAGGACGCGAGGAAGTAATCAGCGAGTATGCTGCTATGATGAGGCGTGCAGGCTTCCCTGAGGAACTCATAGCGAAGTTCGAGACTTTACGTCCGAAAGAAAGAATTTATGACAAGTAGAGCAAGATTAATCTACTCCAAACGCGGGGGAGCATGCTTTGTGCCGCACATAGCCCTAGCGCAGATCTTCTCACGTTCTGCACGAAGGGCAGGCTTCACCCTCACCATGACTCAAGGCTTCTCACCCCGCGCAAAACTCAGCTTTGGCCCAGAACTCCCCGCAGGTGTCGTGGCCCTCAACGAACCCGCAGACTTGTACTTTGCCGAAGACTACAGCGGCATTTTCGAGGGGCTGAACTCATCATTACCAGAGGGCTTCAAGATTTCACGCGTGATGTTCCCGCCGGAGGACTCACCGTCTTTGGGGAAGAGCTGCAAACACGCAGAATACTTTGTGCGCAGTGTGAATGGCTCAGAGCTTCACGACTTGGCCAAAAACTTTTACGCTGAGGCACTGAGATTCTGTGAGGTCTCTGACGGCTGGCTGAGGCTGATTCTTGCTGACCCCTCACAGAATCCCATAGGCGGCTGGGTCAGGTCATTGATTGACGAAAATATTATCTCCGGCTGGCATGAGATTAACATTGTCCGTGCTGCCATAGGGATTTATGACGCTGAGAAGGGCGGGGTGTTCATGAATGCCTGACGTGAAAATTATTGCCGACCTCAGAGAGAACGAACAGACCCGAGTAGCTCTCCTTGAGGACGGAAAACTAGCAGAAATCTTCATAGAGTACAACTATCAGGACGAAGACTCCGACGACAATGAACACGGCCTCTTGTCGACGAGCTCAGGCAGTGCGAGATTAACGCGTCAAGGGGACATCTTCAAGGCCAGAGTTGATACTATAGTTCCCGCGATAAGTGCGGCATTCGTGGCCCTCACGTCGAAATCCGGCGGCTTCAGGACTTCTTCAGGCTCAAGGAATGCATATCTCTACCTCACCGACAGTGTTTCACCCGTCAAAGCAGGCCAGAATCTCATAGTCCAAGTAACCAAGAACGCCCGGCAGAACAAAGCCCCTCGAGTCAGCACGCGAATATCAATTCCCGGCAGATGGTTAGTGCTCGTGCCCAACAGCGAAGAACTCGGAGTCTCCAGACGCATAGCCGACAACCAAGAGCGCAAACGCCTCAAGGCCATTGCTGAAGAACTCAAGGCAGAACTTCCCGGCTTCGGTGTGGTGATCAGGACAGCCGCAGAAGGTGTCTCACAGTCCCTCCTGAAGTCCGACGCTGAGTCCTTGCTGGCCCTCTGGCAGGAAATCAGCGCAAAGGCCAAAGCTGCTCCAGCTCCGTGCCTGCTCTACCGTGATACCGGCATTCTCGGAAAAGTTTTGCGTGATGAGGTCTCCGGCAAGATTGACGAGATTATCATTGATGACCCTGACGAGTACGAACAGGCCAAGAGCTTTATCGATAGGTTCTACCCTGAGAGGCCAAATTTGCAGCTATACACCGGCGCGACTCCAGTGTTCGAGTATTTCGGGATTGAGGAGGAAATTGCGAAGGCCCTTGACCGAAAAGTCTGGCTCAGGAGCGGTGCATATCTCGTGATTGACCAGACTGAAGCATTAACCGTGATTGATGTGAACACGGGAAAATTCACCAGTGCTCCCGACATGAGGCACACTACGCTTGCGACCAACTTAGAGGCTGCCCAAGAGATAGCCCGACAATTACGCTTGAGGTCAGTCGGCGGGATTGTGGTAGTTGACTTCATAGACATGGAGCACGAGGAGGACAGGCAGGAGCTGTTGACGTTTTTCGGCCGGGAATTGAGCCACGACAGGCTGAAGGCTCGGGTGTTCAGCATAACGCAGCTAGGACTCGTTGAGCTCACCAGAAAGCGTGAACGTCAGGACTTGAGGAGCATACTCACCAGAAATTGCCCGATGTGCGGAGGGAACGGGTTCGTTGACCGCGAGGAGAATATAGCCATGAGGATTAAGCGGTTCATCCGGAAGGTTACGGGAGCGACGAACTCGGAGGCATATTTGCTTCAGACGAGCAAGCACACGGCGGAATATATCTATCATTATCTCGGGGACTGGGAAGAGGAATTTGGCAGGAAGATTCTTGTAGCGTCAATGCCGAATTTTGACCACACCAAATACAGGCTGGAATATCAGGGGGACCTCAAGACTGCTGAAGCCCGAGCTAAGGCCCTAAGACTTGAGAACAAGGGACACACGATAATCTACAGGGTATGAGTTTATGGAGGCGTAACGATGCAAAAGATAGAGGGTAACGAGAAGAACCTCAAGCAGTTATTGATGAACACCAAGTACACAATTCATTACTACCAGCGCGGGTATATGTGGCAGAGAAAGCATGTTGCTGAGCTGATAGAAGATCTCACTGATGAGTTTCTGACTTCATACAAGGCCGGAGATACCCGAGAGGCTGTCAAGAGTTACGGAATATATTTTATGGGGTCCATAGTTCTTGCGGGAAGGGACAACGCTATTATTGACGGCCAGCAGAGGCTATCTTCTCTGACTCTTCTCTTGATGTACCTGAATAACAGGCTCCGCGAAAACGGACAAACTTACGGGACTATTGAGCAGATGATTTTTTCCGAGTCATTTGGGAAGAAGTCATTCAACCTTGACATTGAAGACCGCCAGAAATGCATGAACGCGATCTTCAGCGACGAACAATCATTCGACTTGACCAATGAGAGCGATTCCGCCAAGAACTTATACGACAGGTACATAGATATTGCTGAACTTTTCCCGTCGGACGCAATCACTGATGATATGCTTCTGCACTTCTGCGACTGGCTGGGAGAAAGGGTATTCTTTATCGAGATAGTTGCTGCCACTGAGCAGGATGCCTATAAGATTTTCGTTACCATGAACGACAGGGGGCTTAGCCTCACGCCCACAGAGATGCTTAAGGGATATATTCTCTCAGAGATCAAGAATGACGCGAGGAGAAAAGAGCTTGATATTCTCTGGAAGCAAACTGTACAGGACCTCACGAGGGGAGAGCCTAAGGGTGATGAGATATTCCTAAAGGTTTGGCTTAGGTCGCAATACGCACAGACTATCCGAGAACGGCGGGCCGGAGCTGTCAATCAGGATTACGAGATAATAGGGACATCTTTTCACAACTGGGTGCGGGATAACAAAGATAAACTCTGTCTGTCCGCTGAGAGTGATTATGAGAAATTTGTGCTCAAGTTCGCAGAGTTTTCGGGAGTGTATCAGAGGATCCAGAGGGCGGAAGAAGTTTTCAGTTACGATACTAGGCACGTGTTCTATAATGCTCGTGTCAGCTTTACGTTCCAGATGCAGCTTCTTCTTGCTACGATAAGTTCAGGCGACAATCAGAACATTATCACCCAAAAGATTAATCTTACTGCCATGTTCGTAGAGATGTATATCTTGTCCCGAATAACGCAGGGCAGGGGATTAGCTTACGATACCATCAAGAGCTACGTTTTTGACCTGACTAAGTCCATAAGGGGTCTGTCTGTTGGTGAACTCAAGGCAGAACTGTCGAGGCAGTACGACAAACTAGGATACGACCCAGCTGCGATATTGCCGGATTTCGCTCTTAACAGGAACAATAAACGATATATTAGGCACTTTCTGGCGAGGATAATATCCTTCATTGAGGAACAGAAGGGGGAAAGCTCTCATTACTGCGAATATGTGGACACTTCGGGCAAAAATCCCTATGAAGTCGAGCACATAATCTCCAATCACTACGAGAATTTCACACGTGAATACTCGGACCCTGCGGACTTCTCGAGGTGGCGCAACAGTATCGGAGCCCTGCTTCTTATGCGCAAGAAGATTAATGCCAGCCTCAGCGATGCGGACTACAATCACAAGTTGGCCAAGTACTGTTCTGATGACGGAAATATCTACAGTGCTTCTCTTGGGAAAGAGGCGTACAAGAATAATCCTGGCTTCAAGAAATTTATTCGTGATAATGATCTGCCGTTCAAAGCCTATGCTCAGTTCGGGAAGGCTGAAATCAGGGAACGTATAAATCTGTTGGTCAAGTTATTCTCCTTAATCTGGAACTCCGATATGTTCATGTAAAGATTCAGGGGCAGGCTGTTATTGTTCTGCCCCCGAATGTATTTCTCCTCACTCCTCATACAACAGATAGGGCTTCCTGCGAACCTTGAAGGCCTCTATGTCTTCCTGCCATGACGCTTTTATCTCCTCCGCAGTCTTGCCTGCCTCTATCATCTTCCGCAGCTCATCGGACCCGCTCAGCAGGTCAACCCAGTAACGCCCATTCTTGTTGGGACTGCCCCAGAATGACTCTTTGGGAGAAGTCCTCATGTAGGCGTGATAAGCGTTAATCAGGTATTCGGGATTGACTCCGGCCTCCCAGATTTCCTCAATGGGAACTCCCCGAAGGTCCACACCGTAACACGTCTCATCCATGAACGGCGGCTCAGTCGCTCCCTGCATACTATGAGGCCTGAACGTAAACCCGAACCCCTCAAGGCCCTTCAGGTACGGACTGCCGTAAATCTCGAAGGGAAAATTTGTACCCCTCCCCACAGAAATTTTTGTGTTCTCGAAGAAGCACGTTGACGCGTAAAGATATACCGCCCTCATGCTCTTAATGTTGGGAGATGGATTGCGTATCAATGAATATTTCGTCCTGTGGGTGTAATTCTTGCAGGGTATCACCCTCAGCTTGCACGAGTTCCGCCCAGAAGAAAGCCATCCTTCACCGTTAATCATCCCGGCAAGTTCACCCCAAGTCATACCGTGAACCACAGGCAGCGGCAATCTCCCCACACCAGATTCATACCCCTCACGCAACATCCCTCCGTCAACGTAGAAGCCGTTCGGGTTGGGACGGTCGAGAATGATTACCTCCTTGCCGTGTTTTGCGCACGCGTCCATAAGGTAATACAGCGATATATAGTACGTGTAGTACCGAAGCCCTACGTCCTGCATGTCCACAACGAGAACGTCAAACTTCGCCATGTCCTCACCCGCCGGTGAACGAGTCCCCTTCGCGTAGAGTGAGAGTATCGGTATGCCGGTCTTCTCGTCCACAGAATGGTCTACCCTCGCTCCGGCATCTTCAGTACCACGAAATCCGTGCTCAGGGCAAAATATCGCTGCCACGTTCACATTTCGTTCAAGCAGTGCGTCAAGGATATGCTGACCTGATGAGAGACTCGCAAAGGGTGTATCTACGTCCGGCACACTGTCCGACGAAAATCTATCGCCCACTATCCCGGAGTGGTTAGAGAATAGTGCTATCCTCTTGCCCTCGAGGAGCGGAACATACTCGCTGAACTGCTCATTACCTATCACGACTTCCGCCCCAAAACTAGGCAAAGACACAGCCAACATCAGAACCACAAGCAAAAACTTCATTGCTGGACCTCCTTATCTCCCCTGCGCCTCAGGAATATTCCAGCCCCCAAGAAAATTATTCCGACAATCGCAAAACCCCAAGCCTTCGACATGTACCCGAAAAAGTGGTCGAAGAAATACCTCGAGGCCAGTACCGCACAGAACACTACCCCTGCCGCTGTGTGCCCGCGATAAATGTTCACAAGCATAACGCTCGCAGTTACGAACGCGCTCCCGACTGCCCAGTGTCCCGGAGAAGCGAACAGTTCACCCCTCCAAACGTCCGGCCAAGTCAGCATCAACCCGAACATCCCCAGCATAATCAGCCCGAACAGCTCAGAGTCGTACCCGAACGGCAGGAACGACATTACCGCCCCAGCCGCAGCCAGAATCACTAGTGCCCAAGTCCCGCCAAAACATAAGCTCATCCTTGAGGCAGTGAGCAAAAGAGTTAGGAACATATTCACGTTCAGTGCCGTACGGTCGCTCACCCTCCGCCAAGCAAGCCACAAAGCTCCAATCATCACCCAAGCCTCAAGCGGAGTGAAGAACGATACCACAGGCACCCGCGCAGAGTTCACGAACTGGAGGGCGAAAACATCGATTGCGTTCGTCAGGTTCAGGTAGAGAAGCCCCACTGCCTGTGCAAGATACACCTGCCAAGTGTCCCCGAAGATTAACGCCGTGATTATGATTTGGTTTGCCCACCAGCCCATCACTGACTCAAAGCTCATTGCGTAGTCGTACATCCTCGTTATCAGGTAGATTCCAGCACCGAATATCACGCTCGACAGCAGCAGAAACGCTTTGCCCCATCTCGTGTCAGAACGTCCCGTCAGAGCATACGCCGCAAGTGAGGCCAAGTAACCCCCGGCAATCATGCACACTCGCAGGACCTTCGGGAGTTCGTGCCAATGTGCCAGCGCAAAACTCACAGCACCAAGACCAAGCAGCACCCCTCCGGCGATGAAGAGAATCATGTTGAGATTCCTGGCCTTGACCTCGTAGAGCGACAAAATATTTTCTGCTTGTTCCTGAGTGATGATTTCCTGCCGGGCCCAAGAGTCTATTTCCCCGCTCAAAAACTCCATCTCCCTCTGGCGGATCTCTGGCATGTCAGCTCACCCGGCTTCCTAATGGGATTGACTCATCGGCGGGCTTGAGAAGTGTAAGTTTCTCGGCTTTACCGTCATGCTTTACCGACGCGGCCAAAATCATTCCGTTGCTCTCGACCCCGCAGAGTTTTACAGGCTTGAGGTTCGTAACAAGAATCACCGTCCTTCCCGTGAGTTCGTCGGGCTTGAAGAATGCCTTTATCCCTGAACACACCGTGCGCTTCTCGTACCCTAAATCAACCTCCAGCTTGTAGAGCTTCTTCGACTTGGGAATCTCCTCGCACTTAAGGATTCTCGCTACCCTCATTTCTACCTTGCCGAAATCCTCTATTCCTATCTCCGGCTCATGCGGCGGCTCTGGAATCGCGGGGGCCTTCTCGGCTTCACGGTCCTTCTTCCACTGCTCTATGTCTATGCGAGGGAACAACACTTCTGCCTTCTTTATGGCCGTCCCTGCTCCCTGACCCCAGCGGAAAGAGTCATACTGCACCGTCAATGTGTCTCCGTCTTGGCCAAGCTGCGCCCAAATCCGCCGTGAAGTGTCGGGCATCGTAGGAGCGATTAACAGGGCAGAAAGCCTCAGAGCCTCATAGAGATTCAGCAGCACAAAATCTAGGCGTTCACCCTGCCCTTCTTCCTTCGCGAGCTTCCACGGCATGGTCTCATCAATGAACTTGTTCGCCCTCCCGATGAACTCCCATATAGCTTTCAGGGCCTCATCATAGGCGTAATTGTTCATGGCCTCGTCAACCCGTGAGAGAACTTCAGGGTACATTCTCGACAGCTCAGAGTCCGGCTCACTGCATGACGGTACGATTCCGTTACGGTAGCTCTGAATCATCTGAAGCGTACGGTTGAGGAGGTTGCCCAAGTCGTTGGCTAAGTCGCTGTTGATCCGTCCGACTAAGGCCAGCTCCGAGAAATCTCCGTCATTCCCAAACGGCACTTCCCGCAGCAGGAAATACCTGAACGGGTCAAGTCCGTAACGCTCGACCATCTTGAACGGGTCCACAACGTTACCGCGAGTCTTGCTCATCTTCTCGCCGTCGACCGTCCACCAGCCGTGAGCAATAATCTCTGTGGGCAGTGGCAGCCCCAAAGCCAGAAGCATTAACGGCCAAGTTACGCAGTGGAAGCGGATAATGTCCTTGCCGACCATGTGCCGGACTGAGGGCCAATACTTGCGGAATTTTTCGGGGTCATCAAGATAGCCCATTGCTGAGGCGTAATTGATTAGTGCGTCGAACCACACATAGATTACGTGTTTCTCGTCGCCGGGCACAGGGATTCCCCACTTGAGGCTCGTGCGTGAGACTGATTGGTCCCGGACTCCTCCCCTAAGGAAGCTCATAATCTCGTTGTAGCGGACTCGGGGCATTACGGCCTTCACATGCTCCTCATAGTACTTGATGAGCTGAGGAACATACTTGCTCCCACGGAAAAAGTAGCTCTCTTCCTCCATGATGGTTAAAGGGCGGCCGCAGTCGGGACAAGTTTTGTTGGGGCCCATTGCGTTTTCTGGTACATAGGTCTCATCAGGCACGCAGTAATACCCTGAGTAAGTGCCCTTGTAGATGTCCCCCTGGTCAATGAGCTGCTTGAACATTGCCTGAACCACCCGGATATGACGGTCTTCAGTTGTGCGGATGAAGTCGTCATTGCTGATGTTTAGGACGCGCCATAAGTCCTTGAAGTTCAGGTGGATTTTGTCGACGAGTTCTTGAGGGGTAATGCCTTTGGCTTGGGCTGCTGCCTGAATCTTCTGGCCGTGTTCGTCGGTGCCTGTGAGGAAGCGGACATCATAGCCGGTCATTCTCTTGTAGCGGGCTGAAGTGTCGCAGGCAATGGTAGTGTAAGCGTGGCCAATGTGCGGAATGTCATTCACGTAATATATTGGCGTGGTGATGTAAAAAGTCTTGTCTTCTGCCATAAATATTAATCCTCCTAAAAAGTTGATGGCTAAATCATATCACCCCTATAGTAGAATCATGAAATCATGGACAGCATAATTACAGCAGGAATATTATTGAACGCGGCTAAAATTCCCCTCTCAGTCTTCAGGAGGCTCTGCGGGAACTACCAGCCGGAAGAACTATTCACGGGAGAATCTTTCTGGGACGAACTCGGCATGACCCCTCAGCAGAAACAAAGGCTCTCCGACTTTCTCGCAAAACCCTCGTGGGCAGAACGTGAACTCGAACGCACGGAGACTCTCGGAGCAAGGTTCATCACCGCCAAAGATATAGACTACCCCGCCAGACTCCTCGACCTCAAGAATCCTCCCGTCGGCCTCTACGTTTTGGGCAATGCTAATCTCGCACTCCCCTCCGCATCAATCGTCGGCACTCGGCACCCAAGCTCTTACGGGCAGAACACAGCCACACAGTTAGCGCGAGCTCTGGCGCAACAGGGAGTAACAGTAACCAGCGGAGGTGCTCGGGGAATAGACTCGGCCGGGCACAGGGGAGCACTTCAGGAGGACGGGATAACTATTTCTGTGTTCGGGACGGGAATCGACAAGGTGTACCCTACGGAGAATCGGGACCTCTTCAGGCGGATTGCAGAACGTGGGGCGTTGGTCTCGGAGTATCCTTTGGGGACTGGGGGTGAGGGCTGGAGGTTCGTTGAGCGCAACAGGATTATTGCGGCGTTGTCGTCCCGTGTGGTGATAGTGGAGTCTTCGGAGACCGGCGGGGCAATGCACACGGCCTCAATGGGTTTGGGTCTTGGGCGTGAGGTTTGGGCGGTTCCGGGACGGATCAGTGAGGAGACTTGTTCGGGGAGCAACAGGCTTCTTGGTGAGGGAGCAAAAGTCCTCTGGAGCATCCCGGAATTTGTTGGGAGCATGTCGGGCAATCACAGGCAGATAGTTCTAGACTTTGGGGAGGGGCAAGAGACACAGCCACCCGCACCAGAACTTTCGGACAGCGAAAAGGCCGTGTATTCGCTCCTACAGCGTCAGGGTAAGAGAGTCCTTGATGATATTGTTGCGGAGAGCGGGCTAGACGACTCCGACGTTCAGATGGCGTTGCTTACTCTGGAGGCTGAGGGGCTAATCACCACTGAGGCGGGGAGGTATTCTGCTGTGTGAGCTCACAGACTGTTGTAGAACTCTATGAATTTCCGCCTCATCGTCTCGGTGTTGTAGACCCTCATAACGTCCTCATAGGCCCTGTTCACCAGCTCATCGGGAAATCTCTTCATGGCCGCCTTGATCCTTGCTGCGTACTCTTCGGGGGCTCTGCAAACATACCCGTTGACTCCGTCGTGAATTACGCTTTTGTTGCCGACAACGTCAGACACTAACACTAACTTCTTGAGGTACATGTTCTCGATAACGCTCATTGCTATAGCCTCACCAAGTGAGCACAACACAAACACGTCCGCTCCCTTCGCCTCAGCAAGTGCCTCATTCCTGAGCATCCAGACCGTTACCCTGACGTTAGGGGCCGTGAGAAGTTCGGGGTTATCTACGCTCCCAATCCACAAGAAGTCCGCTTCCGGCACAAGTTCAGCAATTCGGTTGAAGACTTCGGGTTGTTTCTGCCTGCGCCCCCGCCCAAGAGTGAACACCGTGAACTTGCCGTTTATCCCCGTCGCAGGTCAGGGTGATACAATCGGTCCTGCCCAAAACCTTTTCGAGCAGCAGATAGATTTTGCTCTTTAGGCCGGGACCCAAAGGGGGATTACTCGGATTCTTGGGTCTAAAACATACCTGTAGTTCTTGGGGGTCTGCGGCCTGAGTGAATGTGCAAGAGGTAATTGCAGAGCTGCATTACATATTCATACCTCCTGTGATAGTTGCTTATGCTAGAATAATTTTCACACAGAAATTTTTTCACGCAAGGGGCAATCTCTCTACAATGAATCTCAAACAGTTATTCCTCTATGGCATCTTCGGTGTCCTCACCACATTAATCAACATCGCAGCTTACTGGCTCTGCACTAGAATGCTATATGTTCCCGTCGTTCCCTCAACCGTAATAGCTTGGCTCGTCGCGGTGTTCTTCGCTTACTACACCAATCGGACTTACGTCTTCCACAGCACAACTTCTTCTCTCAGGGGCGTAATCTCTGAGGCCGCAGAGTTCTTCGCCTGCCGGATCGCTACGGGAGTGATTGACGTTATCATTATGTATGTGTTCGTCAATGTCCTGAACTTTGACGACGTATTCATCAAGACCGCAAGCAATATCCTCGTGATAATCCTGAACTACATAGCCAGCAAGCTATTCATCTTCAGCAAGGCTAATGAGCACTAACCATCATCACTCGTTAGAATAGGCTATAATTTCCCCAAATCCCCACAGACTGACCCACAGAAAGGAGACTAACCCATGAACAAACTAGCCGCCATAGCACGCGGAGACCTCCCAGCAGACTTGGTCATCCGCAACGCAAAAATTGCCAACGTCTACAGCCTCAACTACGAACTCTCAGACGTAGCCATACACTCCGGGAAAATCGCAGGAATAGGCAGAGGCTACGAGGGAATCACCAGCTTCGACGCTCAGGGACGCGTGATGATCCCCGGCATGATTGACGGACACGTCCACATCGAGGACACAATGATGACCCCTCAAGCCTTCGCATACTCCGCAGCCCTCAGAGGCACAAGCACAGTCATGGCCGACCCCCACGAAATCAGCAACGCCCTCGGAATTGCCGGGCTCGAATACATGTTCAGGGCCTCACAGGGACTACCAATCGATATTTTCTACGGTGCTCCCTCATGCGTACCTGCCTCAGACCTCGAGACACCCTACGAAGAACTTGACATGACCGCAATAAAATCCATGTTCGACAGTGGATTAGTTCAGCACTTGGGCGAAATGATGAATTACCCCGCAGTTATCGCAGGAGACCCCGAAGTCTGGGGGAAAATCCTCGCCGCCGGAAACGTCCCCCTAACAGGCCACGCCCCAGGAGTCTCCGGCAAGTCCCTCAACGCCTACCTAGTCTCCGGGGTGAACTCCGATCACGAGTGCGTCAACCTCGACGAAGCTCACGAAAAGTTATCACGCGGAATGTGGCTGATGATTCGTGAGGGTGCCTCATTCCTCGACCTCAAGACCTTATTGCCCCTCATCAAGTCCAACCCCCTAAACGCCGCACGCTGTATGGTGGTCAGCGACGACATCACCGCACGTTACCTCATTGAGCGCGGGCACATGGACGAGAAGATTCGTATCATGCTCCGCGAGGGCCTTGACCCCTTTACGGCACTACGGATGGTTACTCTCAGCCCCGCAGAATACTTCAGGCTTTGGGACAGAGGCGGAATCGCTCCCGGAAAAATCGCGGATTTCTCGATTCTTGACAGCGACATTATCGACGAGTCCTTCAGGGTTGCCTCAGTCTGGAAGAACGGCCGGCAGGTTGTGCGTGATGATGACGTTTTCAGCATGAACGACTCCGAAAACCTCGCGCCAGTTACTCATGTCCGCGTCAAGAAAATTCCCTCACCAGAACAGCTCCAGATTCCAGCTCAGGGCAACAAGATTAACGTTATCGGAGTAACTGAAGGCACAGTGATAACCCAGACCCTACAGCTAACACCCAAAGTCGAGAACGGCCTAATCGTTCCCGACCCAGAACGGGACATCGCGAAAATCGTCGTGCTTGAACGTCATCGGGACACGGGAAGGTTCGGTGTCGGGTTCGTCAAGGGACTTGGTGTGAGGCGGGGTGCATTCGGTTCGAGCGTGGCACATGACGCACATAATTTCGTGGTTGCCGGTGCTGACGACTTGAGCATAGTTACCGCTCTCAAGGGTCTTGCGGAAATCGGCGGAGGTCTCGTTACCGCTGACGGCCAAAACCTCACGGCCTCATTCCCCCTCCCAATCGGCGGACTGATGAGCTACCTTCAGCCCGAAGAAGTCAGTGCTGAACTGGCCAAGATGGAGCGTGCCGCTTCTGACTTGGGAGTCAGGATAAATCATCCGTTTATGGTAATGTCGTTCTTGTGCCTCAGCGTAATTCCTGAACTTCGCATAACTGACTTGGGCTATGTGGACATCACTAAAGGAGGAGTCCAGAAAATTTTTGCGTGAGGGGCTTTCTGTGAGATAATACAGGCTCATTAACCTTTAGGGAGAGTGATATAGCATGTCGTTATTCAGAATCCGTGAAACAGGCAGTACCTTTATGACGGAAGTGCTCGCGGGTATCACAACCTTCGTAACAATGTCGTATATCATATTCGTGAACCCCAGCATCCTCAGCCAAACGGGTATGGACTTCAACGCCCTCGTTGTTGTAACCTGCCTGGCCGCCGCTCTGGGTACCTTCCTGATGGCCGTTTTCGCGAACTATCCTATAGCCCTCGCTCCGGGAATGGGCCTCAACGCGTTTTTTGCCTTCAGTGTCGTCCTGAACATGAAGATCAACGGTGCTCCAGTAACTTGGCAGATGGCACTTGCTGCGGTCTTCATTGAGGGAGCAATTTTCGCTGTTCTGACCTTGACGAGCATCCGCGAGGCAGTCATGAACTCGATTCCGAAATCCCTCAAAATAGGAATCTCTGCGGGTATCGGACTGTTCATAACGTTCATAGGCCTTCAGGGTGCTGGAATAGTCGTGGACAACAGCGCAACTCTTCTCGGTCTCGGCAGTATCCGCAACAATGTCCCGATGATGATGTCAATGGCCGGACTAATCATAATGTCCGTGTTGACCGCCCTCAACGTCAAGGGAGCATTATTGATAGGAATAGTAATCATCACTGCTGCTGCTGCCGGTTTGGGCCTCGTTCAGGTGCCGGAAAAATTCGTGTCTGAGCCTCCCTCAATCATGCCGCTGGTAGGAAAATTTGACTTCTCGCTGATTAAGACTTCAGAGTTCTGGATAATAGTCTTCACGTTCTTCTTCGTGGATTTCTTCGACACTCTCGGGACCCTCGTTGGAGTGTGCAACAGGTCTGGGCTTCTGGACAAGAACGGCAACCTTCCGCGCGCAAAGGGAGCACTTCTGGCCGACGCGCTCGCGACAATGGCCGGTGCAGCTATGGGAACGTCAACGGTTACGAGCTACGTAGAGAGCAGCTCAGGTGTCGCTCAGGGAGGACGCACAGGACTCACGGCAATAGTTACGGCCCTGTTGTTCGTGGCAGCGATATTCTTCACGCCCCTCGTTGGGATGGTGCCGGGTTACGCGACGGCTCCGGCGTTGATCATCGTGGGAATCTATATGATGATGGCCCTGCGAGATGTCAATTATGATGACTGGACGGAACTTATTCCCTCACTGCTCGGGTTCTTCATGATGCCCCTTGCTTACAGTATTGCCGTAGGTATCGAGTTCGCAATAGTCTCCTACGTAGCTATCAAGATATTGACCGGAAAGTTCAAGGATGTATCATTCTTGATGGTATTACTGTCAGCACTGTTTATCGCTAAGGAGTTCCTAGCATAACTTCAGCATTCATCAAATACGGCTGTCCGTGAGAAATCGGGCGGCTGTATTTTTTGCCCACGAATAGAGAGAATTTGTGAGTGATTAATAAATTTATGCTTGACATGTCGCAAATATGAGCTATAATATCCCGCGTAATGAGTTGAGGCCAAAAGGAGGTGAGAAGAATGGCAGCAACAGTAACACCGACGAAGGTAGCAGTAAACCTTAAGCTCGATGCAGGTACGACTGCAAGCGGAGACGTGAAGACGGTTAATGTAGGACTTGGCAAGCTCAGTGTTCAGTCCTTCAACGCCGACAAAGCCCTAGCAATCGCAAACCTGATAGAGCCGTGCCTCTCAAAGAGTATCTATATCCTTGAGAAGGTAGAGACCAGCAGGATCGACGAGGAGTAAGGCCCAGCAAGCCCAGCCCGTGCAAAGGAGGTGAGAGTAATGGCAGCAGGAACGAAACTAGTGCTCACGTTCGTTGGGAGCAGCGGAAACACAATCAGCAGCACCTTCAACTACGCTGACCCCGAAGCTACGGCAGCAAACGTCAAGGCACTTATGAACGGGATGATAGCAAACGGCAGCATCTACGCGAATGTCCCGGTAACAGCAAAAAGCGCAAAGACCGTAACCACCACAGAGAATGCTTACGACCTCAGCGCATAAGAAGTAGGATGAACTATTAACGGAAGCTCTCTTCAGCTCTGCAGAACTGGAGAGGGTTTTTTTTTTACAATTATACCAGACACAAAAACTCTTCACACATACCCATCACAAGCACCAGAAATCTTCAAGATTGACACATAAATACTATTAGTCTAGAATATTCTCCTATCTTAGCAAGAATTTCACAGATTTTTCTGCTTATGTACAGGAGGTTTGTTACATAATGCCGGAACAGGAGTTCAAGAGCATACACGAAATCTTTGGCTCTCTGGTGTTCGACCGCAGAGTCATGAAGGAAAGACTTAACCCCGACATCTACGAACAAGTCATAGCCGCAATCGAGGGCAGACAGAAATTAACCCCCGAAGTTGCGGACATTGTAGCCGGAGCCATGAAGGACTGGGCAATCTCCAGGGGCGCGACGCACTGGACGCATTGGTTCCAGCCTCAGACGGAATCGACCGCAGAGAAGCATCAGGGCTTCACCATGTCAGATCCTGACGGCAACCCGATTGAGGTGTTCAGAGGAAAGAATCTCGCTCAGGGTGAGCCTGACGCATCGAGCTTCCCTAACGCTGGAACACGTTCGACTTTCGAGGCTAGGGGCTATTCTGCTTGGGACATATCCAGCCCTGCATTCATCATGAGGAGTCCCAAAGGCGGGACGCTGTGCATTCCGTCGGTGTTCCTGTCGTATGACGGGAGTCCGTTAGACCTCAAAACCCCCATGCTCAGGGCACTTGACGCTGTCGAGAGCAGAGCACTGCGCCTCCTCAAAGTACTTGGCCAGAGGGGAGTCAAGGGCGTTAAGATGACCGTTGGAGCCGAGCAGGAATATTTCTTGCTTGACCGGCCAAGAGCACAGTTGAGGCCTGATATTCGCTTCTGCGGAAGGACGTTAATCGGTGCACAGCCGGCAAAAGACCAGAAGCTGGACCATCACTATATGGGAGCGATCTCCCCGAGAGTCCTGCGCTACATGGAGGACGTGGAGAGGGATTTAGCGAGATTGGGAGTGTCCCTCTTGGCCAGGCACAACGAGGTAGCACGGTGCCAGTTCGAGTTTGCTCACCTGTATTCCGACGCTAACAGGGCTTGCGACCAGAATCAGATTCTCATGGAGACTATGAGGAACTTAGCCCGCAAGCACGAATTGAGGTTGTTGTTCCACGAGAAGCCGTTTGCCGGAATGAACGGTAGCGGCAAGCACACTAACATGTCCCTTGTCGACAGCGACGGGCGTAATTTGCTCAAGCCGTCCAACTCCCACAGGCGCAACGTGATATTCCTGACGTTCTTATCTGCGGTAGTCTTGGGGGTGTCGAAGTTCCACAGCCTCCTTCAGGCCTCGATAGCGACGTATGGGAATTTATTCCGTCTCGGAGGCCACGAAGCACCGCCGTCAATTATCAGCGTGTATCTCGGTTCTGCGCTGACGGACTTAATTCGCAGGCTCGATAATTCTGACGTGTCATTGCCGGAAAGAGGGGTAATGGACTTGGGATTGTCGAAGCTGCCGGAAATTATCCCGTTCGACTCCGACAGAAACAGGACCTCACCCGTAGCGTTCACCGGCGACAAGTTCGAGTTCCGCGCTCCCGGGTCAAGCCAGAGCATAGCACTTCCCATAACGATGTTCGCGTCTCTGTGGGCGTGGGGGATTGAGCAGCTCACAGGAATGGTTGAGTCCCGCTGCGCAAACGGAGCTGACCCGATAGATGCCGCCCTTGACGCAGCACGTGAGGCGTTCAAGCTGGGAAGTTCCGTGATGTTCGAGGGTGATGCGTACACTCCGGAATGGCACGACGAGGCCAAGAGGAGAGGGCTTATTGAGGCAGAGACCATGCCGGACAGGATTGACCTTCTGAGGAAGCCTGAGAATAAGGCAATGCTTGAGAGTCTCGGGGTGTACCGTGCTCATGAGCTGGACAACTTGAGGGAAGTCCGCATGGAGAGTTTTGCGACCGGCCTCGAGGTTGAGGCGGCTGTGTTGTATGACATGCTGTGGGAAGGGGTTATTCCTGCACTGTCGAAGCAGCTTACTCTTGAGCGTAACTCCATGCTCTATTTCGAGGACGTGGACTTTGGGGACATGGCACCGTGGCGGGATTACGTCGGGGGTTTAGGCCGTGCGAAGAATGCGCTGATTTCGGAGGCCAATCACCTCTTCGAGCTCAAGGGCAGATTGGCTGGGATGGATGCCCGGGAACGTTCGGACTTCCTGACGAAGGATATTCTGCCGCTCATGGAGAGCATAAGGGCCAAGTGCGATGCTGCCGAGCTGGTTACCAGTGCGGAGATCTGGCCGTACCCGATATACAGGAACTTGTTATCACTGAGTGCTTAAGTGAAGCAAAGCCCCCGGTTTATGACTGAGCCGGGGGAATTTTTATGCACTCCCACTGGGGAACTGTCAGGAAATCCAGATACTTAGACCCGCTCACGAAGAAATCATTAATCCTCCTGCCGTCAAGAATAACGTTAATATCATCCAGAGAAATATCACCCTCGAGAAAATATCTCAGGTAGTTAATCTTCACAGGGTCAAAGCCCATATATCTCACTGCGGCAATGTCTGAGGCAATAAGATTATCTGCGGCAATCAGGGTGTTAGCGTTCTTGCTCGTAGGACAGAAAGGCCCCTGCCCCTCCCCTGCGGTAATCCCGTCAATCACAGTGAAATATTTTCTCCTGCGCTTGGCCATCCCGTGCCACAAGTCCACAACCATGCGCCATATAGTGTCGTTGCCCGGCCACGCTCCCCTGTGCTTGACCTTTGCCTTACTGCCTGCTTCATAGGCACCGCGTGAAGGGTACTCGTCTCCGCCATTCTCAGGGTAACCTATCTGCCAGTGAACAAGCTGATTCTTGTCGGAGACTGCACCGACCAGGCCCTTAAGGTTGAGGGTTGCGCCGACTTTCTGGTGTGTCTTGAGCTTTGGGACGGAGATATACACGTCAGCGTCATACAGGCTCCGTGAGTAGGTGTAGAGCTGAGTGTCTCCTGTGTGGGAGGCTATGGTGTCCTCTCGTTCGTCGAAAACTCCCCTGAACTTTGACGGGTCAGTCCCGTAGAACAAGGACTCCCGGCCAAGATTAACCTGAACTGTGCCCCTGTCGTCGCCAGATTGAGGGATCATCAGGGACTTCTTGCCGTAATTCTTGAGGTCATCGCAAACAAGTGGCCTGAGGTCCTTAATCTCCAGCTCACAGCCATATTTTCCCATGAGCCGCTCACGTACGGCAGTAAAGCTCATGAGTTCCTCAAAGTCCGCGTCAATCGAGGGGTTGTCGCCGATGATTATTCTGCCTTTGCCGTTGAGGGCCTCAGCAGCATAACCGCACACGGCCTCAATCACTGCCGGATGAGTGATGACGCAGTAGAGATTGTCCCTGTGAGGGCAGGACTCCCGCCAGCGTGAGGCTACCCAGTTGGGCTTGATGAATACGGTATTGCCGGGCTGAATTATGCTGCCTAACGGGTTGCGTCCGGGAAGGCCCAAAGAGTCAAAGCATCTCCTGAGGGCGGCTTTCACCGTATCGAGGCGGTAGTTGTCCGCGTGAGTTATCGCTACGTTGAACATGTCATGCCTCCAGATTCAGGAATCTCTCCAGACACCAGACCATCCACTTTTGGTCGCCTGTGAAGTTGTCGGTGCAGTGGGGGAAGAACTCGGGGCGTTTTGGGCCGTGCCAGTCCCTGAACCATTCGTTTACCGGGCGGGGCATGGGGATTTTCTCTGGCAGGCCGAGTCCGGGATAGAGTTCCCTGAAGGCTTCACGTACGAGGTATTTCGAGTCTCCGCTTCTGATTCTTGCGTAGTCCAGAGGAGCGTCTAGGCGGGTCAATGAGTAAGGACCGATGAATTTCACTCCGGCGGTGCTGCAGGCGTTGTTGTAGGTGCCTAATGCCTCCTGCCTGAAGTATTTGTTGATGAACTCGTGAGCGTCTATGCGTCCGTCCTTCTCGAACTCGTAGAACGGCGTTAGGTTCATGTCTGGTTCACGCAAGACTTTATAGGGCATGACGTAGCTGTACCTGTCGACAAATTCGCCTATCAGCCAGTCCTTAACAAGGAGGCCGTTCATTCCTCCGAAGATAATATCAGCGTTCTCGCCGAGAATGAATTTCGTGAAGCCCTCAGACTTTGCCCTCTTAGCCGCAAGATATATCTGTGCCTCGATTGAGTGGACAGGGGAGCCTTTGTGCCTCATCAAGTCATCAACGACTCCCTCCACGTCCTCCCAGCGTATATCTATGACCTCATGCTTCAGCCCGCACAGACCCGCAATCAGTGCCGCACGTTCCGACTCGTCCGTAACTTTTACGCCGGGCACTACGCACCTGAACGTGTAGGCGGCCGCTCCCTTCGGCATGAACTTTGCCAGGATTGCCGAGTCTATTCCGCCGGAGAGGGCGAGTACTGCGCGTCCGTCCCGTGAGGCCTCGCGGGTGAAGCGTTCCAGTGCCGCAAGAAGTTCGCCGCTCGTCCTGACAGGTACACGGGGAAAATCTATGTCCTGAAGCTGTGCTCCCCCGTGAAGAACGTATCTGTACATGAGGTATTCGCTCATTGCAATATTAGTCATCTTCATGGTCAACGCTCTCCTTTGTCCAGCCGCGTACATGCTGGAGCGCTTGTCCGATCCTAGTTGATGAGACTCCCCGAGTGTATGGGAAGTAGATTATTCTGATTCCTTCGCGGGAAAATTCCTGCTCATAGCTGCGCCACTTGTCGGAGCTGTACCAGTCGTCGCCGACAAACAGGATTTCTGCACCGAGTTTCCTGCAGGCCTCGAGCTTGTTCATGTCGTACTGAGGGACGGCAGCGTCAACGTACCTGATGGAGCGCACTATCTCTATCCTGTCCTCGAAGGGGATCATGGCGGTTTTGCCCTTGTAGCTGACGAGTTCGTCGACAGTTACGCCGACTATGAGACGGTCGCACATGCCCTTAGCGTTCTTGAGGAGGTTCAGGTGTCCGATGTGGAACAGGTCATAGACTCCAGTTGTGTAGCCGACTATCATCTTGCACCCGCCTTCTCGAGGTAGTAAGTGTAGGATTTCTCAAAGTCCACTATCATGTCCTGAACGTGAGTCATTCTCTGTTCTTCGGGAGGGAGGCGCATATAGTCCCCGTAATCCATCGTAAGGTATCTGTCGTAATGCACAGGGACAGCAATAGTAGTATCCTCAAACGGCACCTCAACGGAAGACTTGAAGTCGTCGTGCAGGAATATCATCTTGTACCAGCCTTCCGGGCTTGAGGTGAAGTCCCTCCACGCGAACATTATTCTGTCTGAGCAGTCGAAAGGGTACTTGCTGAGGAGCTGCTCCTGTTTTACCGTGAAATAGTAGTAGGGCCTCAGAAGTCTTATAGGTGTGAACAGGAGGTATATAACTCTCTTGATTACGGCCCTGAAGACGGACTTGCTGCGGATAAGCTGAAGCCTCATGAGGGTATTAAGCAGCCTGTAGAAGCCCATCTTGGCCAGAAGGATTTTGCGCGCTAATTTTCCGGCGGGCATTCCGTTCATTATGAGCAGGTCAATGTGTATCCCCATGCCGAAATCTTTTATTCCTTCGCACTCTTTTGGGAAAAATGAAGTGTTTGTGTCGTGTATTCTGAGGGCATAAGCGACTTTGAAGGATTTCGGGTGTCTGTGGCCGTAAAGTGCGTAGTTAGGGGGGAGTTCTGTCTTGGCTATCTCCGTGAACTTGAGGTAATCCTCGTAAGGCATGCCTATATCAGTATCGTCGTCCCAAGGGATGAACCCCCCGTGCCGTATTGCTCCGAGACACGTCCCGCCTATCGCGAAATACCGTAGGCCGTGCCGTCTGCATATATCCTGAAAGACTTTGATAATCTCTAACTGCTTGAGCTGGACCCGCCTGATGAGGGAAGAATTATCGTCCATTGCCTGCACCTGCCGTAATCCTTCCTGCCCGACAATGGACGTTGTTATCTGTTAAGTCATCTGAAAAGTGTATAGTATGCCCGCATACCGCATACCGCATACCGCAT
>JAFPZI010000099.1 GCA_017417365.1 Synergistaceae bacterium | reverse complement strand
CCTTCACCGACTCGTCCGGCCAAAGCGCAGTCATCACTGAATACGGCTGCCGAATAATCGAACTCAACATCAGGGACACAGCCGGCAACCTCCGCGATGTCGCACTCGGCTACGACACCCTAAGCGAATACCTCGCAGACACACGCTCCTTCGGCGCAACCGTCGGACGCTACGCCAACAGAATCGCAAACGGCCGCTTCTCCCTCAACGGCGTAACCTACCACCTCCCAGTCAACAGCGGACCCAACACCCTACACGGCGGAAACGGCTTCCACAAGAGGCTATTCACTTCCGAAGTCAGCGGCGATGAAGTCATCTTCAGGCTCGAAAGCCCACACCTCGACCAGGGATTCCCCGGCAACTTCTCTCTTGCTCAGCACACCACCTTCAGGGACGGAGCTTTACGCATGGTCTATGAGTATTCCTGCGACATGGACTGCCCGGCTAACATCACTAACCACAATTACTTCAACCTCAACGGACACGGTAGGGGAATGATTCTGAATCACCGAGTGTGCATCAACGCGGACAGATACTGTCAGGCCGACGACAATATTCTTGCACTCGCACCGACCGCCAGCGTTGAAGGGACTCCGTTCGACTTCAGGGGTAAACCGATGATTATCAGCAAGATGATTCCGCAGAGCCAAGAGATCATCAGGGCAAGGGGAGGCTACGATCACTGCTTCGAGATTAAGCGCAACGATTATCCCGCTGCCACAGTTACAGGAGACCTCAGCGATATTACACTCACAATCTCTACTGACATGCCAGCAATCCAGTTCTACACCGGCAACTCTATCGGACATTGCAGAGGCAAAGGGGGAGCCTTCTACAACAACTATGACGGGTTCGCCCTCGAGTGCCAGCAGTTCCCTAACGCAATAAATGAGCCGTCCTTCCCCGACTGCGTGGTCAAGGCAGGACAGCCCGTAAAAGTCTTTATCGAGTACGCCTTCAGTATTGGGCGCGGTAGGTATTAGGCTGGTTTTGGCACTCAGTGCTGACCGTAATACGCGTTAGGCCCGTGCTTGCGTAAATAGTGCTTGTCCTGTACGTACTGCGGTGCACCAGAACACTGCGGGTCAAGAATCACAGTGTACAGTGCCATCTTCGCCAACTCCTCAAGGACAACAGCGTGATACACTGCCTGCGCTGCATCTTTTCCCCAAGTGAACGGCCCGTGTGAACGGCAGATTATCCCCGGCGACGATTTCGGGTCAAGTTTTCGCCGGGAGAACTCCTCAGCAATAACTTTCCCAGTGTTCAGCTCGTAATCCTCCTCGACTTCCTGAGCCGTCAAGTTCCTCGAACACGGTACAGCTCCGTAGAAGTAATCCGCGTGAGTCGTCCCGTAACACGGAATATCCCGCCCAGCCTGTGCCCAGCCCACAGCGTGAGGACTATGAGTGTGAACTATCCCGCCGATTGTGGGAAATGCCTTGTACAGCTCAACGTGAGTCTTCGTGTCCGACGAAGGGTTCATCGTGCCTTCTACTATGTTGTTGTTGAGGTCAACTATCACGAGATTTTCTGGCGTCAGGTCATCATACTCAACTCCAGACGGCTTAATCACAACTAGGCCCGCCTCACGGTCAATCCCGCTGACGTTGCCCCAAGTGTAGACGACCAGCCCGCGCTCGGGAAGTTCCATGTTGGCGCGGTAAACTTCTTCACGTAATTTCTCGAGCATCATAATTACTTCAGCTTCCACGCAAGGTCCGACAAAAATAGAACATGTTCTAATTCTTCGGTCGTCGTATCCGGGCCGATGTGGACGAACTCAATATCCATAATCCTTGCCCAATCCCGCATTTGTTCCGCGTCAACGTCGTAACTTAACACCGTATGATGCGCTCCACCAGCGAGAATCCAGCACTCTAACCCCGTCTTCAGGTCGGGGAGTGCACGCCACATTACGCGAGCCACAGGGAGATTCGGCATCGGCATAATCGGCTTCACACACTCGATGTCCTGACAGATCAGCCGGAGCCTTCCGCCCATGTCAACGAGGCTCACTACTACGGCCTTACCTGCTCTGCCCTCGAACACCAAGCGCGCGGGGTCCTCCCTGTCGCCGATTCCCAAGTGGTGTACCTCAATTCTCGGCCTGCCCTCAGCTACCGACGGACATACCTCGAGCATGTGAGCTCCCAAGCTGTATTCTTGGCCGGGCACCAAGTGATACGTGTAATCCTCCATGAAGGCACTTCCGCCGGTCTGCCCCTGAGTCATGAACTTGATTATTGCCGTCATTGCCGAGACCTTCCAGTCGCCTTCCGCACCGTAACCGTAACCCGTCGCGAGCATGTGCTGTGTGGCAATTCCCGGCAACTGCTTCATTCCGTAAAGGTCTTGGAACGTGTTCGAGAACGCACAGCACCCTTCAGCGTCAAGCATTTTCCTCATGGCGACCTCTTCGCGGGCCTGATAACGTATCGACTCTATGTTGTCCGTAGCTATGTCGTAGAGGGATTCATACTCCTTCATCATAGCGTCAACTTCGGACTCAGTTACCGCGTCGATAGTAGCCGCAAGTTTTCCTACCGGCCAAGTGTTGACCTGCCAGCCCAGTTTTGCCTGAACCTCTACCTTGTCGCCCTCAGTTACCGCAACTTCCCGCATGTTGTCGCCGAATCGCATAACCTTGAGGCCGCGTGAGAACGCCGCTCCAGCTGCACTCCTCATCCACTTTCCCAGCCTATCCTGAACGTCCGGGTCCTGCCAGTAACCGGCTATGACCTTGCGGGGAGTCCTGAGACGCGCTCCGATGAAACCGTGTTCCCTGTCTCCGTGTGCTGCCTGATTGAGATTCATGAAGTCCATATCGATTTCTTCATTCGGGATTTCGCGGTTGTACTGCGTTGCGAAGTGGCACCAAGCCTTCTGGAGGCTGGCTAGTCCGTTAATCCACATCTTTGACGGGCTGAACGTGTGGCACCAAGTGATTATTCCCGCACACTTCTCGTCGTGGTTGGCGTCGCGGATTACGTCAGTGATTTCCTTGTTGGTCTTGGCCGTAACCTTGTAGACCACTTTGCAGGGGAGTTTCCCGGAGGCATTGAGCTTGTCGGCCATCTCCTGTGCACGGCTCGCTACGGTCTCGAGGACTTCGGGGCCGTAAAGGTACTGGCTGCCGACGACAAACCAGAACTCATAATCTTTCAGGTACACTATAACTTTGCTCCTTTCGTCTCAATAGCTGACATTAGGGACTCGAAAGCTCCGTTGAAGGACTTCAAGCCGTCAGCCAACAATTTTGCGCAAACTTCATCCATATTCACGCCGGCCTCTTTGGCTTTTTCGAGGTCGGATTTTGCCTCATCGAGTCCGCTCTCCAGCGTGAGGGCAGAATGTCCGTGATTCAGGAAGGCCTCAAGTGTTGCGGGGGGTACGGTGTTGACGGTGTTCGGGCCGATAAGTTCCTCGATATACTTCACGTCGGAATATGCTTTGTTCTTGGTGCCAGTGCTCGCCCACAATGGACGCTGAATCTGCTCTGCACCTGTGAATAACTCCTTGAAGGCCTGATACATTAACTTTATGCCGGCGACCGCAATTTTGCCCTGAAGATTTGCGGGTGCTAACTTGTCCACAGCACTATCTACGCGGCTCACGAACACAGAAGCTACACTTGCTGCCCTGCCTCCCCGCTTCACTCCCTCAAGATAGGCTTTGGCAACGCTCACGTACTGTTCATGCGAGAAGATTAGCGTTGAGTTTACGTTGACGTTGGACGCAATGCACTCGGTGAGGGCCGAAATTCCTTCGGGTGTTGCGGGAATCTTGATCATTACGTTCGGGCGATTCAGGAGGGCAAAAAGTCTCTTGGCCTCGCTGATTGTGGTATCTCTGTCGGAAGCAAGCAACGGGTTCACCTCAAGGCTGACGTAACCATCTTTGCCGCCAGTCCTGTCGTAAACCGGCCTCAAGATGTCCGCAGCCGCACCGACTTCCTGAAGCGTCAAGACCTCGTAAATCTCCGCTGTGGTCTTGCCTGCTCTGGAGAGTGAAGCTATCTCCTCGTCATAGTCCGCAGTCTTGGCTATTGCGTTCTCGAAGATTGACGGGTTGGTGGTTACTCCGACAACGCCATTCTTTATCCATTCCTCAAGGCCTCCCGAAGCGATGAGGGATTTGCTTATGTAGTCGAGCCATATGCTTTGGCCCAAGTCAAACACTTCATGAATTACTGTGCTCATAATTTATCACCAGTCCATAGCCTTAATCGCGGCCTTCTCTGCCTCAAGGCCCGCAATATATCTCTTAGTGAAGACCTCAAAGCCTTTCACTTCTTCTGGGTCAGGCTCCACAACGTTGCCAGTGAGGCCCGTGAATACCCGTTTGTCCAAGTAGTCCTCAAGTTTGCCGTCCCTCTTGCCGTCCGCCATATACGCCGCAAGAAGAGCTATCCCCCAAGCTCCGCCCTCACTCGCCGTAGCCATCACTGACACGGGAGCGTTCACAGCAGCCGCAAGAACTTTCTGCATGACTAAGGGAGTCTTGAAGAGTCCTCCATGCCCCATCATTCGGTCAAGTTTCACGCCCTCATCCTTCAGCAGAATATCCATGCCCAACTTCACAGCTCCAAGCGAAGTGTAAAGATTAACCTTCATGAAGTTCGCAAGGGTGAATTTGCTGTTGGGGGTCCTCATGAATAACGGCCTGCCCTCATTGATGAACGTTATGTTCTCGCCGGAGTAATACCCGTAAGCCATCAGCCCTCCGCAGTCAGAATCTCCCGTCATCGAGTGGGTGTAGAGCTTCCCGAACAATTCGCCAATTTCCGCCTTAACTCCCATAAGCTCGCAGAACTCACCGAACAGTGATACCCAAGCGTTGAGGTCGCTTGTACCGTTGTTGGCGTGGCTCATTGCGCAGGGGAACCCGGAAGGTGTCGTAACCATGTCGATTTCTCTGTGTAACTTGGCCAGCTTGCGTTCAAGAACGATCATTGCGAAGGTGCTCGTACCCGCCGAAAGATTGCCGGTTCTCGGAGCTACTGAGTTCGTCGCGGTCATTCCCGTACCTGCATCACCCTCAGGAGGACACACAGGGACTCCGGCTTCAAGCGTCCCGGTCTCGTCGAGGAGTGCAGCACCCTCCGGCGTGAGTTTCCCGGCATCGTCCCCGGCAACAAGCACCTTCGGGAACACCTCACGCAGTCCGTAAGTGAGTCCAGAGTCCTTCAGGAGAGCGTCAAACTTCCTCACCATGTCGGAGTCGTAGTCGAGGGTCTCGGAGTCTATCGGGAACATTCCGGCAGCGTCCCCAATGCCGATAACCTTTTGGCCCGTCAGCTTGTAGTGCATATACGCCGCCAAAGTGAACACAGAAGCTACGTTCTTCACGTGGTCCTCACCGTCTAGGATTCTCTGGTAGAGGTGAGCGCATGACCACCTAAGCGGAATGTTGAAGTCGAACAGCTCCGTGAGTTTGTCGGCGGATTGTGTCGTGTTGGTGTTGCGCCAAGTCTGGAAGGGGGCTAACTGTTTGTCGTTCTTGTCGAGGGCTATATATCCGTGCATCATGGCAGAAATTCCCATTGCCCCAAAAGTCTTGGGTGTAACGCCGAATTTCGCTTCAACATCTTTCCTCAACGACGAGTAGCACGACCTCAGACCCGCATCAACGTCGGCCAAATCATACGTCCACACGCCATTGACTAGCTTATTCTCCCACTCGTGAGAGCCGGAAGCCAAGACGTGCCCGTCATAATCCACAAGTACGGCCTTGATTCGTGTGGAGCCGAACTCTATACCTAACGCGGTTTTTCCCTGAATGATTAAGTCCTTCATGTCTACCTCAGCTTGATAAATTCTTCTGCTATTGCCTTAGGGGATAAGCCCATTTCCGCGCGCACCGCGTCAGAGTTCGCCGATGCTCCGTAATGCTTGACACCGAGCGTCTTGACTTCGGGCAGAGTGATTCCGTGCCTCACCGCCTCAAGAATCATGATTGCTCCCATTCCTGTATTGACGTTGTGGTCCTCTACCGTCAGGATTGGGCCAAGTGCTGAGGCTTCCTTGAGGGCGTTCATGTCGGGTGCCAACGGTGAGGAGACCGCGTAAACGTTGACGGATAGATTATTCTCCTCCGCTGCCTGCAACGCAAGCTGTGCCATGTACCCGAGCGCGAAAATGCTCCCGTCCTTGCCTTCACGTAACTTCACGGCTTCTCCGTACTTGAACTCATAGCTTCCCGCAAACTCCTTGAGGCCGTCAACCTTGCTCCGTCCCACAGCTAGGCAAATATCCCCAGGGGTCCTGAGCATCCAGCGAGTCGCCCTGTCCGTCTGGTTCGGGTCAACTGGAACAACGAGCTTCCAGCCAAAAGTATTGTTGAGGAGCCCTACATAGTCAATGCACTGGTGAGTCTTCCCGTCCTCGCCTACGTCAAGCCCGACGTGAGTCAGTACAGTTTTGTTGCCGGCAAAATTTATGTCGTTGAGCCTCTGCTGATTGTAGACCTCGTCAATTCCGAACACACCGAACTCCGCCCACACGGACACCACTCCGGCAATGCTGGCAGTTCCCGACATCGTAGCGACGTTGTGCTCCTGAATCCCAGACTGAACGTACCAATCCGGGCAGTTGTCGTGAAATCCCTTCGTCATCACTGAGGGCCATAAATCGCAGTCGAACACGAGAATCGGAGTCTTGCCCGCTTGCTTGTAGTTGAGCCTGCCAACGTCAGCGAGTGCCTTACCGAACGCTCCCCTGTTGTCGCTGGCCTTCTTGCCCTCGTAGTCGAACGGTGTACCTGTGTCCATGACTGGTGCGGGAGGGTAGCCGATTTTGCGTCCCCTGAAAACTGGAGGGTTCTTGCGGCGTTCCTGAGCCTGAGTGAGTGTGTCTGGAGAGAATCCCAAGTGTTCAACGATAGCGTTATAGTCCGCAACTGCCGGGGGTTTTCCGTGATAGGTGGGGACTGCCTCCATGATTAGGCCGTCCTTGCCCATTACTGTCTTGCAGAGAAGTACTGTGGGTTTGCCGTTGGTCCCTGCGGCCTTGAGAGCGTCATAGAGTGCTGTGAATGAATGTCCGTCGACCTCGACAGCTTCCCAGCCGTCTGCCTCCCAGAGAGCCTTAATGTTGCAGGGCATGATGTCCTTGCGCATTCCCGATAGCTGTATGTCGTTCCAGTCGATCAGCGCAACTAGTCCCGTAAGGCCCTCCTTGACCGCTGTGCGTCTGGCTTCGGCTAATTGTCCCTTAGTCTGCCCTCCGTCGCCCATGAGGACATAGACCCTTCCGGCGTAACCGTTGGCGCGTTGTGCGAGTGCGAACCCTGCACCTGCTGAGAGCCCCTGCCCGAGATTGCCGGTGCCCCAGTCGATTCCGGGAACTTCGCGCTCAATATGTCCCTGAAACTCGCTGCCTAGTGCGCGGAAATGTGCCATAGCTTCGTCCCTGTCGATGAACCCCCACTCACTGAGGGCCGCATAGACTCCAGCTGACGTGTGGCCGTG
This sequence comes from Synergistaceae bacterium, assembly GCA_017417365.1. Classification (GTDB taxonomy): domain Bacteria; phylum Synergistota; class Synergistia; order Synergistales; family Aminobacteriaceae; genus JAFUXM01. The sequence goes on along the minus strand of JAFPZI010000099.1, from coordinate 6,461 downwards.
TGAGACCACGACGTAATCACGGTTGACCTCGCTGCAGTTCTGCGGGGTTAAGTTGGCGAGGCCGTAGACTGTTAGGAACATTTCCATGCTGGAGAAAGCTCCGCCGGGGTGTCCGCTCTTGGCTGCAGTTACCATTGTGAGGGCTGAGACTCGTGCTCGTTTGGCTGCTGCTTCGAGGGAAGTTATTTGTTCAGGTGAAAGATGGTCTGCTGTGAATTTGGCCAGCAAATAAACCGCCTCCTGTATATATGTGAGTGTTGTATGTGAGTGTGAATATTATAGACTACAGAGCTTAGGAAATACTCTCAAATATTACGGAAAGTTATCGCGGCAAGAAAAAAGCCACAATGAGCTTATCACCGCACGGCACCACAAAAAACGGATAGCATCACTTCAAGGCAATACTACCCGTTACGAGTACGTGAGATACTTACTTCTTGAGCGTCAAGACCTCTTCAACCGGCATTCTCTGTGAGACGAAATCATTAATCTTCTCGTCTGTGGGGTAACCGAGTGCGATTCCAAGAGCGACTACCTCATCATCAGGGATGCCGAGATATTTTCTGGCTTCGTCGGGGTACTTGGTGATTTCGTGGGCGGGTGTCGAACCGATTCCGCGGTCCTGAGCTGCAAGCATGAGAGTTTTAGCAAACGCCCCAAGGTCAATCAATGCCCACTGAGGTGCGGTCTTCGGAACGGTCAGGTATGCCACAGCCGAAGCGTCATAGAGGATTTTCTGTGAGACTATGAACGGCTGCAAGTCCCCGAGAAAGTCTTTCCAGTCCTTCATCAGCTGGTCCTGATTCGCTAAGGACTTCTCTCCCCAGCTCTGACGGTGCGCTACGGGAATATCGGAGTTGCTCTTCACTCCGCCGTCAACTTTGGCCAAGTGTTCGGCCTTAATCTTCCTGAGGGACTCGCCGGTCGCAATGTAGACGTGTGTAGCCTGAGCATTTGCCCATGACGGTGCGCGCTCCGCATCCCTCACTATGTCGCAGAGGTCCTGTTCGGGAATCTGTTTGTCCGTGAAGGAACGTTTGCCGGTGCGTTTCTTGATAACTTCCTGAAATTCCATGATTATGCCTCCATGATAAGTTTGCGTAAATCATAAAAATTCTTGGGCACGTTTTCAATATACAGATTCCTCAAAGAGTCAAGCTGCTTTACTGTTCTCACGTTTTGTGCAGATAAGCCTTCAGTTCGTCGGGTAATCCTGCCTCAAGAATCTCCGCAAATTCCTCTATTGGGATGGGCATATTGTTTATCAGCCAATCGCACTCAAGCCCAACAGTCCCGAAGACGTAAAGTTTTATCAGGGTATCTATTCTCACGGGCAGACGTTCTAGGCCGTTGAAGGACTTGATGAAGCTGCGCAATAAAGTACGGTTGATCTCGAATGCCCTATTGATGAATGAGTCGTGGCCGAGTGTATTCTTGAGGGCGTTAATCAAGTAGCGTCTGTTGGAGGCAAAATACTTCAGGTTTGCGGTGAGTGCCTCCCGAAAATCGTAATCAGTATCGTTTATCCGGGAAATTATATTCTTCACAGGCTCCATGTAAATCCACATCATAAGGTCATACTTGTCGTCAAAATGGTTGTAGAATGTGGACTTGGTTACTCCGCAGTTCGTGGTGATGTCCTTTACTGTTATCTTGTCTACGCTCTTGGTCTCGGATAACTCGATGAATGATTGTGCTATCAGTTCCTTAGTTGTCGTCCTGTGCTGCATACAATAACCTTCTTTAATGTATGTTTATGCCGGAAATTATAGCGTAAGAATGCTCCTGTCATGCCCAAAGTTAGTGAAGCCGCCTCAAGTCTGAACAACGGGATTTGAGGTGAGTACAGCCCGCCGAAGGTTCACGAGTCCGCACGCGGGAAATAGAACACGTTCTATTTATGGGGGCTAATTCATTTCTGCCGACTTTAGGATAAAATATAGCAAACTCGAAACAGGAGGAATTTTTTCATGTGCGGAATACTAGGTTACACTGGAGATAAGCAGGCCAGCGATATTCTTCTCGCAGGACTTGCAAGGCTCGAATACAGGGGTTACGACTCCGCAGGAATTGCTGTGCTCGACAACGGTGCGGTCAAAGTCGTCAAGAATAAGGGCCGCCTTACTGCCCTCGAGGAGAAAATCAAGAGCGGCTATGACGTTGCCGGAAACTGCGGAATCGGCCACACCCGCTGGGCCACTCACGGAGAGCCCTCCGACCTCAACGCTCACCCTCTCTGGAGCGACGATATGTCCGTAGTAGCTGTACATAACGGAATCGTCGAGAACTACCGCGAAATCAAGAACATGCTCGCGAATCACGGCTATGCATTCTACTCACAGACAGACACAGAAGCTGCCGTAAAGCTCATAGACTTCTACTACAAGCAGGAGAAAGACCCCCTCAAGGCCATAACCAAAGCCATAAAAGTTATTGAGGGTTCGTACTGCTTCGTTCTGCTGTTCAGGGATTTCCCCGGCGAAGTCTGGGGAGTCCGCAAAGATAACCCCCTGATTGCCGGACAGGGTGAGGGAGAGTCGTTCCTTGCCTCCGACGTGTCCGCAATACTTCAATACACTCGCCAGGTCTACTACCTCGACAACATGGACATAGTACAGCTCAAAAAGGGTGTGGTCAGGTTCTTCGACACCGACGGCTACGCTAAGCCCAAGGACATTACCACAGTAACTTGGGACGCTCAGGCCGCCGAAAAGGGTGGATTTGAGCACTTCATGATGAAGGAAATCCACGAGCAGGCCCGCGCGGTCAAGGACACTTTCGGGTCAGTCTTCCACTCAGGGAAAATCGACCTCAAGGAATCCGGCCTCACTGACGAGACCATGAAGGGCATATCACAAATCTACATTATTGCCTGCGGATCTGCCTACCATGTGGGAGCTGCTGCACAGTACATCATTGAGGACTTGGCCAAGATTCCCGTGAGAATCGAAATGGCTTCGGAGTTCAGGTATCGCAATATGCCCCTGATTAAGGATGCACTTGCTGTGATAATTTCGCAGTCAGGTGAGACGGCGGACACTTTGGCGGCAATGAGGCTTGCGAAGTCGCACGGCATAAAGACTATGGCAATCGTGAACGTAGTCGGCAGCACCATAGCCCGAGAGGCCGATAACGTCTTCTACACTCTGGCCGGCCCGGAAATCTCTGTAGCAACGACAAAAGCCTACAGTGCCCAGTTAATCGCGTGCTACGTCCTTGCTATGGAGTTGGCGAGGGTTAAGGGCACAATCACCCCGACATACTACGAGAACTTAATCGGTGAACTTCAGAGCCTGCCCGAGAAGATTGACAGCATTCTGGACGAGAGCGTACGTCTTGAGGAGATAGCCGGAAGGTTCGTGAACGCCCGCAACGCCTTCTAGGTGGGGAGGAATATCGATTACGCAATCGCGTTGGAGGGCAGCCTCAAGATGAAGGAAATCAGCTACCTTCACAGCGAGGCCATAGCTGCCGGAGAGATGAAGCACGGACCGATAAGCCTGATTGAACGGGGTATGCTTGTGGCTGGGATAATGACCCAGAAGAGTTTGGCTCCCAAGCTGGCGAGCAATATGGTTGAGGCCAAGAGCCGCGGAGGGTATTTGCTGATTGTTGCGTCGCGAGGTTGTGAGGCACTGAAGGATGAGGCGGACTTCGTGTACTACGTGCCTGAGACCGACGAACATTTTGCGCCCAGCTTGGCGGTGATTCCGCTGCAGCTGCTGGGGTATTACGTTGCAGTAGCTAGGAAGCTGGACGTTGACAAGCCGAGAAACTTGGCCAAGAGCGTTACGGTAGAGTAGTGGAATTTTCAGGCGGCCGGTGTGAAAGTTTATGCATTGGCCGCTTATTCTTTCAGCAGGTCTAAGAGTTCTTGAGCGTCAAGCCCCGCACGAATCCCAAATCTTGTCAGGACAAAATCATATTTCGCGGGGTCCTCTGGGCAGATTTCCCTGAAGCCTTCCGTTATCTCTATTGCAGTCCTCAAGTCCGCAGACTTCCTGTGAGTCAGCCCCAACAAACCAGCTATCCTATGCATGTGCGTATCAGTCGGCACTACCAGTTCCCGCGGAGTAATCACGTTCCACCCCCCCGGGTCAACGTCATCGCTCCTCACTAACCACTTCAGGTACAAGAATAACCTCTTGCACGCGCTCCCGTCCTTCGGTGAAGTTACCAGAGAGAACGCACCCTCAGCTTTGCCCCGTGAGAGCATCTCCGAAAATCTGTCCATGCCGGAAAATATATTTCCCCCAGAGACCTTCAGGCATTCACCAGCAAAATTTTCGAGGGAGCCATATTCCCTCAAGATGTCCGTGATGTTAGCGAGCAAGTTATTCATGTCCTCAGCGGTCGTGAATCTGTGCTTGAAGTTCTCAGGGACTATGTGAGAATCCTTATTCCTCCGCAAAAATTCATGAGGATTCTTAGTCAGGCAGGCTAATACCCTCTCTACACTCCTCATTATCTGAGCCACCCGACCATACGCCAACGACGAAGCAACCAGCCCCGCAATCTCACGGTCCCTCACGTCCTCATAGCCATACAGGAAATACAGCGGGTCAGGGTTAATCACCTTCCGGCGGGCGTAAACGTAATAGAGCCCCTCAAGAAATGCCTTGAGCTTAATCGTGTTCATAGAGGCAAAAAATACAGGAGAGCAAATTTCTTCACCCTCCTGCTGTGTGTCAGGGTCTCAACGTGAGGCCAATTCACGGTCAACTATGTACGTCCCGTGCTTGTCCCCGCCCAAATATTCCAGCTTGGCCACTATGCTGCTGGTGTTGTCCTCTTCCTCCATCTGCTCGTCAACGTACCACTTCAGCATTGACTGCGTGGCGTAATCCTTCTCGGAAATCGCAAGGTCAACCAGCTTGTAGATTCTGGAAGTTACGTACTGTTCGTGAGCGTAGGCAGCCTTGAAGGCCTCGAGAGCGTCAGTGTAGGACTCTTTCGGCTTGGCCACGTCGGGAATAATTACCCTTGCCCCGCGCTCGTACAAGTATGCGATGAACTTCTCGGCGTGCTCGACTTCTTCAGTGTACTGCTTCTTCATCCAGTGTGCCATACCGTCAAGGCCTGCATCCTTGAAGTAAGCGGACATTGCCAGATAGATATACGCGGAGTCAAATTCGGCCTTAATCTGGTCATTGATGGCCGAGACCATCGCGTCAGAAATCTTCATGCCTATGCTTCAGCCTTCCAGAGACCGTGTTTGTTGCAGTACTCACGCATAGTTACTCCGGGCTGTGCGCACTTGAACTCCGCAGAAGGTTCCTCGCCGGGCTTGAGGAAACAGCGCGCTACTCTCTCGCCGTTCTGCCTGATGACCTCGATCCACTCGATGTAGTGATCTTCCGCCATAGGGTGTGCAACGCTCCCGACTTTCACGGCCTTACCATCAAGGACCGGGACGTGTTTCTCTGTGGCTGCGTCGGTGGTGTTCTCCTTAAGCTGCTTCATGGGCTCTCCGCAGCAAGACAGAGTCCCGCCTCCCACGTGCATAACTTCGACGATGTTGCCGCACTTGGCACACTTGAATACGCTTAGCTTCTCCATAATTTTACCCCCATTAAGAAATTTATTGTGAGATGTGGATTTTGGCATACTCCTCACAGCATAAAGCCGGAGGATTCTGGTATCATTGAACATGCCGAATCACTTCGGACTTACAAGTCCTCCTCCAATGGCCGATGCCCCAGCCATATAGTTTGTTAGCGGATTTTAGCTCAACTTAACTTATTATTTATGTTATTATATGAACTGAGAAATATCAAGACTAAGAATAAGGTACGTCTATAATCCTGAAAGGTTGGGCTGTTCATGATGAGGCGCAAGGCATTTATACTCGCGGAGATTTTGACGGGATTGATGATTCAGGCGTGGTTCATTGTAACTTTGTGCGGGGCGTTCTACTTGCTTCTGACGTTCAGCAGCAGGATTCAGCAGAGTAATGCGGCTCAGGACCACGGGCAGAGGGTGATTGCGTATGTTGATGCGAGGATAAGGAACGCGGGGCTTGGTTTGTGGGGCTGCGGGGAAGCTAAGAAATTGGCGGGGACTTACCTTCCTAGCCTCTCAAGACTCGAGAACTTACACCTTCCTGTGGCTATAACCTCAAGGGATGAAGACGATTTTGACCCTTATGCTGTACCTGCCGACGGAATATACAGCGGGGACGTTCTGATTCTGCTTTACGCCCACAGGGACCTCAATTACATAAACAACAACAAACTTGTAATCAGCTTGGACAACGGCCAGCAATCACAAGATATAACCTCAAGTACTAGCACTGAATTTACACTTATTGAGGGAGCAACTGATGGGAGGAAGACATTTAACGACTCAGCTTTCAGGAAGGACACTGAGCAAGATAAGGCGAATATCAAGAATTATGCTGTTCTGGAGAGTTCAGGTATTCCTATGTACCTAAGCACCGGCAGTACAAAAAGTATCAAAAT
>JAFPZI010000098.1 GCA_017417365.1 Synergistaceae bacterium | reverse complement strand
GAAATTGCTCTGCCTAAGCCTGTCGCAGAATACGTTATGAATGTCAATGATAATGTCGAAATCACCACAATCGTGCGCACAATGCCCTCCTCTCTGGCGTTCGGTTTCCGCAAAGACGATGACCCCTCACTCCGCAGCAAGTTCAATGAAGCTCTGCTCTCTATGAAGGCTGACGGAACGCTCGCTATCCTCGTCGACAAGTACATAGCTGAACCCGGACTTGATGACCCTGAACCAGTGAAGTTCGAGAAATACGACAATATCGACACCACCATAAAGGTCGCTGTTACCGGAGACCTGCCCCCGATCGACTTCATAGCACCTGACGGAAATCCTGCGGGCTTCAACACGGCTGTGCTTGCTGAAATCGCCAAACGCCTCAAGATCAACATTGAGCTCGTCAATATCGACTCCGGAGCTCGTGCTGCATCATTGGCCTCAAAACGCACTGATGTAGTCTTCTGGTTCTCCTCCTACAAGGGAGTTGACGTACAGTCTGACGTTCCCGAAGGTGTAGTGCTGTCCGAACCATATTACACGTGGAACGAGGATCTGCTCCTCAAGAAAAAGTAGCCTCACTCTATCAGCGTTAGAGTGTTTGACTCTACGCCCTCCTGAGAAATTGGGAGGGTTTATTTTTAGCCTAATTACTCATGCAGTGTCAACGCCCTTTGCTAGAATCACTCCATCCACATACATCAATCAATTTCAGGAGGTATTGTCATGAAAGCTAAAAGGTTATCCCTCGTTGTACTTGCCGTTGCGCTGCTGGCAGGCAGCGTGTCCGCCGCAGAACGCAAAACAGCCTATCTGTCAATGTCCAACGTAACAGCAGAAGAAATTCAGACAATTGCAGAGGCCTTTATAAACAACGGGAAAATTAAGGTGTTTAGGTCAGGGGAAAAATTCCCAACTACAAGAGTATTTTATGACTCGCTTACGTCCCTGATTATGGCTCTGAATGCCGGTGATGTCTATGAAATTGCTCTGCCTAAGCCTGTCGCAGAATACGTTATGAATGTCAATGATAATGTCGAAATCACCACAATCGTGCGCACAATGCCCTCCTCTCTGGCGTTCGGTTTCCGCAAAGACGATGCCCCCTCACTCCGCAGTAAGTTCAACGAAGCATTGATGTCTATGAAGGCTGACGGAACACTCGCTATTCTGCGGTCAAAGTATATTGATGAACCGGGACTTGATGACCCTGAACCGGTGAAGTTCGAGAAATTCGACAATGTCGATACCACAATAAAAGTAGCTGTTACAGGAGACCTGCCTCCGATAGACTTCATAGCTGCTGACGGAACACCAGCAGGCTTCAATACTGCTGTAATCGCTGAAATCGCCAAACGCCTGAAAATCAACGTTGAGCTTGTCAATATCGCCTCCGGAGCGCGCGCTGCATCATTGGCCTCAAAACGCAGCGATGTAGTCTTTTGGTTCCAGTTCTACGAGGCATCCGACATACAGCCCGACCTTCCTGAAGATGTAGTGTCGTCCGAGCCATATTACACGTGGAATGAAGGTCTGTACCTCAAGCTGAAGGATAAGAACTAATTCTGCATTTTGAATATATAGACTCTCTGCCCTCTCGATATTTTTCGGGAGGGTTTTTTGTTGAGTTTGTTATACTATGCACATTCTCACAACATACACTAACTAGGAGGCCGGATTTATGGCAGATTACGAAGTAGCAGATATTACTCTTGCTGAACGCGGACAGAACAAAATCGACTGGGCTTGGCAGTATATGCCCTCCCTTCAGTTCCTCTACAACAAGTACAGAAATTCCCAGCCCTTCACCGGAGCAACTATAGCGGCATGTCTTCACCTTGAGGCCAAGACCGCAAACCTGTTAATCACCCTCAAAAAGCTCGGCGCAACTGTAGCAGCGTGCGGAAGCAACCCCCTCTCGACTCAAGATGACATTTGCGCAGCCCTCGCCAAAAACGGCGTGAACGTCTACAGCCGCCGGGGTATGTCCTCAGAAGAATACTTCGCGAACGTCCGCAAAGTACTGAACTACAAGCCCAACGTAATTAT
>JAFPZI010000002.1 GCA_017417365.1 Synergistaceae bacterium | reverse complement strand
GGAGAATTACGCGGGATTCCTCTACGACAAAGCCCAGACGGTAAGAGCCTTTGAGGCCGCTCCAGAAGGGATTGTGGCCAAGAGCCGAGAGAACACCTCACAGACTGCGGAAATCCTAAAGCAGATGACTTACGGCATAACTTACCCGGGAATAATGGACATGCCTGAAGGCGCGGATGACTTGATAGATGATATTGTCATGGAGTCTCCGTTTGGGGTGTCCCTGATTCTCGTTACGGCTTTCCACGACCGCCTGAGCATTTGTTCTATCCAGAGGTTTGACGGCGACAAGATAGTGAATGCATTATGCCGGAAGCTGAGTTCTTGCGGGATTAAGGCAGAAATCACTTGCAACGAGCTGGTTGAACAGAACGTTATGAACCTCGAGAGGCTAAAGAGGATCTGACAATAAATTTACACTTATGATATGAAGGGAGGGAAACCGCTTACAGGGACCTTTTGAGGGGTCTGCTGTAACGGTGCAAATTGGAATTTACTGAGAAGAAATACTATGACATCTTCCGTGAGCAGGCCGAGAAACATCCCGATAAACCTGCTGTAGTCATGGGCTCGAAGACGCTCACCTACTCCGAGTTCATCGCAAAGATTGACCAAGTATCGTCGTTCCTCGCTGAACGCGGCGTGAAGAGCGGAGACCATGTAGTTTTGTGGGGGGGGGGCGTGTCCTGAGTGGCTGTGCGTCTATTACGGAATAGTTCACGCGGGGGCAGTTGCTGTGTGCCTCAACGCCAACTACACAATCAATGATGTTACCCCGCTGGTTACGTTCGCAGACAGCAAGTACGCACTTTACGGGGCTACCCACGACACTAAGGGGCTGGCCTCAGAAGCCAAGTCTCTTGCTCTGTCATTCGGGCTCCCGGAAGAGAAAGTGTTCTCAATCTTGGAGACAGATTTTGATTCTGTTCCGCTCAGGGAGATTAACGACACTCGGAGCGTCAAGGACGATGCGTATATCATCTACACTTCCGGCACAACAGCTTTCCCTAAGGCCACGCTTACTTCACAGTTCTCGATGATTAATACGGTGCTCAGGATGGCCGAAGAGTGCAAGTCAATCAGCGGGGATAAGGCCTGCGTAGCTCTGCCCCTGTTCCACGCGTTCGGGCTCAGCGTGCCGTGTATGTACCTGTTCCAGGGCGGGACGGTCTATATTCCCGAACGTGTCAAGGCTCAGGACATAGCCGACGTGGTCAGCCGCGAACATGTCAGCGATATGTGGTCAGTTGGGGCGGTCTTCCAGAGCATAATTGACAACAAAGAGTTCTCCGACAAGTGCGCTCCGTCAATCAAGCTTTGTGCAATCGCGGGGAGTTACACGAGCCCCGTACAGTTCACGAGGTTTGAGGCGGCTCTGAATCACGCTACGTTCTTGAACATGTTCGGCATGACTGAGACGGCCTCAGTGTTCATCATGGCACGCCCTGAAGACACATTGCAGGTGCGCTACAACACGATTGGCCGGGCAATTCCCGACGTTGAGATAGGCATTTGCGACGCTCAGAAGGGGCTGCTCCCAGCCGGTGAAGTCGGTGAACTCGTTACTCGCGGGTTCCACGTCAAGAACGGTTACTACAAGCTCCCGCCGGAGAAACAGTCAGTCGATGATGAAGGCTGGTTCCACACTGGAGACCTCGGTGTGATGGACGACGAGGGCAACGTCAGAATCATGGGCCGCATCAAGGACATAATCATCAAGGGCGGAGAGAACATCACCCCAAGCGAGATAGAGGCTGAGGCCCTCAACGTCAGGGGCGTAAAGGAGTTCAGGGTGTTCGGGTTCAAGGACAGGCTTTACGGTGAGAACTTGGGGGCATGTCTGACGCTCCAGCCCGGCGCAACTTTCGACGAGAACGCTGCAAGAAAGCACCTCCGCGAAAAAGTCGGGTCGTTCAAGGTTCCGGCGTATTTCTTCATCTACGACAGCTTCCCGCTCAACGCTACGGGCAAAATCGACCAGAGAACCCTTCACGTGGACATGCTCAAACGTTTACGCAAGATGGAGCTGGCCAATGAGCTCGAAAAGGGCGTGGGAGTTCTCGGAATACTCACCAAGAACACCTCTTTTGCCATAATGCCAATAGTCTCCATGATTGAGAAGTACGCTCTTGAGTGCGGGTTCACCCCCAGAAGAGCCAGCAGAATACGTTTGGCCTGTGAGGAAATGCTCACTGAACGTATCCTGAATGCCTTTGAGGACGTCGGGGATATATCCATCTACTGTGTATGCTTCAGGAACTTCATGCGCGTTATGTTCGAGGACAGCGGGCAGGTTTACGACTTCGATAAACAGCGCAAGAGGAGCGAAAGTGCAAAGATTATCGCGTTCGTTGCTGATGACATGTCGATAGAGAGCAAGCCCGATTCCAGAATGACGGCGTATAATCTGGACTTCATTTACAGCAATGATTTCGACGTGTCAGAGTTTTTGGCTTCACACGAGCGATTAATGTAGGAGGCGGAATAACCTTGAAGAATTATGAGATTTCCGTAGTAACACCATTGCACAATGTCCCGTTACACATGTTCGAGGCCAGCTTCAAGTCAATGCAGGCTCAGACTATGGGCTTCGAGAACATTGAATGGGTCGTGGTGGTGCATAATTGTTCTGAGGAGTACGAGAAGAAAGTACAGGACCTTCTGCGCGGACATGACAACGTGGTAGTTGACCTGCTTCACGACTCACAGCACACACCCTCAAGCCCCCGAAATAGGGGAATGGACATAGCCAGAGGTGAATATATCGGCTTCCTTGACGGCGACGACAAGTACACCCCCGACTGCCTGAAGGTAGCTTTGCGCCACACTAAGCAGTCCGGCTCCGATGTGTGCATGTTCCGCCGTGAGGTCGAGCTCGAGTGTGATGCTTCACTCATCCTTAATGAGGTAGTGTTATGGGACCAGACCCGCGAAGAAATCATAGTCAACCACGACACTTGGGAGGACAAGAAGATTTTCTGTTCCGTGTGGGGAATGGTAACTAACCGCCTGTTCAAGGCCAGCTTCTTACGCGATAAGAAGGTACGCTTCGACGAGTCCATAGAGTGCGCTGAAGATTACCCGTTCATGATTGACGCGTTGTGGAGGGCGGAAAAAGTCTGCTTGCTGCCTCAGCTCATAGGCTACATCTACTACGTGAACAGTGCCTCAATCCTCCAGAGTTCCGCGAGCAAGGGTGAAGAAGTCATCCTCGCAACCGCACGCAGCTTCAAACAGGTCATGGATTACTGCCTTAACTACGGAATTGACCTGAATGACTCAATGCACATGTTCCTGCGTATCGTGGCTGGGTTCATGCTGGCCAGCAAGGATGTATCTGAGGGAGTGCGCAAAGAAGTCTTTGAACTCTTGACCCCTTACGCCAAGACGATAACTCCCCTGCCACCGACAAAGCTCTATACCAAGAAGTATTTTGACGACCTCAACACCCTTCCGAAGTATTTCCTCACGGGTGAAGGCGACGAGTCATTTGCCGGAGAAGGACTGCTCGCGTATGATGAACGTACTGTGCCGGAGACTGTGCTCGACTTCCAGAAGCGCGCGCTTTACAGTGTGCTTGAGAACGGGAGCAATTCAGATTACGGACTGCGCTACAAGTTTTCGGGGATTGGCACTCTTGAGGGGTATCGTTCGCGCCTCCCGATGACGGACTACGACACCTACCAGCCTATGATTTCCCTCACGACCCACATAGACGAGGCATATATCTTCACCGACGAGGACATTACGTCATACACGTTGTCGTTCGGGCGTATGGGAGTGCCCAAGAGGCTTCCAGTAACACGCAAGCATATCGCTCCGTACCTTCGTGAAATGGAGAGGATGTTAGGCGGAAAGAGTGTATTCTTCATGGGTGAGAGCATGTTCTACAGGAGTCCTGTGCGCAATCTCGACACAAAGTACACCAGCACTCTTACGGGGCTTCTGCTCTCCGAGTTCGTGAATGACAACGTACGCATCTCACTCTCACGCAAGAGGGCCGACATCACCACGCCGACGGAATTATTATTCCCCGACGAGGTTATGGACT
>JAFPZI010000097.1 GCA_017417365.1 Synergistaceae bacterium | reverse complement strand
GCAAGGCCTCTTCACCCAGCTCCTGAAACGCCGGACGGATGAACCCCACTTCCACGTCATCAAGCACTCTTTCTAGGGCCATGACCGCCTTATCAGGGTTAGCCGCGAAGAACGGAATAGCCTTGAGTATCTTGCTCATCTTGCGGACGACTAGGACTTGGGACGTTAAGGCCTTAATGACGTTAGCGGAAGACTTTTTGCCGTGAGTTAGGGAAGAGGTTACCATTCTGTAAATATACCCTCCGCCGGGAACGACAACGTATTTGTTTGTCCTGAAGAGGCACTCAAAGCAGAAGACCATATCCTCAGCGAGTTTCATGTCGGAGAAGAATATCTCATTGCTGATGAGGAAATCGCGCCGGATTAACTTAGTGCAGACGCTCCAATTTATGCGCCTGTTCTTCCAGTCCTCGAGGCGTGAGGAGAAATCATCAGTGAGCAGGGTAACTTCAGGGTAAGGGTTCTTGTCAACGTCATAGCTGAAAATCTCCACGCTGTCATCAATGAGCTTAACGGGCATGTTGCCTTCTTCGTCTGGCAATGGGTAGCAGAATTTGGTGTTGTGAACCACGTCGGCATCGAACTTTTTGGCGGCCTCGAAGAAGTTCCGCATGGTGTCCGGGAGAATGCCGTCGTCGCTGTCCACAAACGCAACGTACTCACCCGACGCTGAACGTATCCCGGTATTTCTTGCTGCACCCGGGCCAGCGTTTTTGGGCTGCTTAATTATCCTGACGCGCTCATTTCCCCCGTAAAGCTCACGGCATAGCTCAAGGCTTCCGTCAGTCGAACAGTCATCAACTACTACGACTTCAACGCCCTCAAGTGTCTGGTTAAGGACGCTGTCAATCGTGAACTTCAGGTAGTCCCTAGCGTTGTAGAGGGGAATTATTACGGAAACATTCACACTCATGGTCAATCCTCCTTAACTTCAAGAATATTCTTCGTGAAGAACCTCTTGATTACTTCGTTCTCCGCGTCCACAAAGTGCACCGGCTTAATCTGGGCGGGTGATACATTACTCCTGTAGCGCACAACATCACGGTAGAGTAAGTGCGTCTCCGGCTGGTTGAAGTGAATCTCACACGGCCCTATCACTCCCTCACCAAGAGCACGAGAATACTGCGGGTTAATCTGCTCAAGCCTCAAGCTGAACATATCGCTCATGTGTTCAACGTCGACATTCATCACCGCATCAACAGACCTGCTGTAAGGCTCAATGAATATCTTCCACGTTCCAGCGTCCTCGTCAGCCCAATACGCGAAGTCCGCCATGTCAATTCCGAATATCATCACGGTATCCTTCAGTGCGCGGTAAATATAGTATTCCGTCATGGACACCCCGCGGAACTCCCAATCATGCCCCGCCCTGTAGTTGAAGGTTATGATGGGTGCAAGAGTGTCTGCGTTCACGATGGTAACAATGTCCCTGAGCCTGTAACGCCAGAACCCGGACTTGTTGGTTACGACGAGTTCATAGGCCTTCCCAACTTCAAGCTCCTCAAAGCTCACGGGCTTATCCCCTCCGAGCGGCACGAACTCAAAGAAGGCGTTCTCAGGACAAAGAATGTATTTGTCGCTCTCGTCCTCTTCTGCGCGGGCAATCACTGCCTCACTCGATGCATAAATTCCGTTGGAGTGCGGGACATTCCCCGTGTAGCGTCTCATGTTGTCTGTGTAGACCTCAAAAGCTCCAGTACCGGCAGCAATAACCCTCTCCAGCTTCGGCCAAATCTTTTGCGCAACGGGTTCACCAAATCCCCTCGCGAAAATCCCCCGCAGTTCGTCAGCACGCTCTTTGTCGGGTGTAAGCTGTTTGTTCAGGGCCTCACGGACACTCTCAGGGAGCATAGGGGACGGCGAAATCTCTCCTGCCTCAATGTCAGAGCACAGGGCCTCCCAGTTCTTCTCTATGCCCGCAAACATCTCATGCACTCCCCAAGTGAACGGAGCAATTATCTGCCTTATGTCATTATCCTTGAGGGCGAACACCAGACGTGCATAGAGAGTGTCAGAGGCCTCATGAGGGAACAACAATTCATGAGGTGAAGCCAAAAGGTATTCTGCCAGCTTTGGGTCCTTCTCGGCAAAATATCTCAGGGTTATTCCGCTGATTGTGTCGATATACGCCCCGTCATTCGTGAAGGTCTTCGGCATGCTCTCGAACAGGGCTAACGACCTCTTATTGTCCAGGAGGCGGGCAAATTCCGCTGTGAAGTCCTCTACGTGTTCCTTAGTGCAAGGAATGTACCTAGCCTGACCCATAGTTCCCGAAGTCAGCGCGTAGCACATAACCGGCAATGACGTGAACACATTCTTCTCGCCGATCCGTGTGGTGAGTGCTATCAACTGCTCGTAATCATCGTAGGACGTGAGCGGAACTGCCTTCAGGAAGTCGTGATAGTCTTTGGCTCCGTATCTTTGTGCCATGTCCGTAGTGCTGTTGTCGTCCACTATCTTGGCCAGCAGTCTATACTTTTTGTCGACGGCTTCAAGGTTGTCGGCGTAAGTGCGTCTGGCCGCGAAAAGCTCTTCAGGGTACATTAACTTCTGGCTTGCCGCGTACATGGAGTCAATCTCCGCCTGAGAGAGTATCTTTGACGGCTTTATCATCTCTGCCATACGTGAATACGGGCGCATAACGTCGCGGATTTCCCTTATCTGCTCGAGGGTAATATCCGGCGAACCCATAATGGACGTAAGGAGTATGTGGCTCCAGAAGAGAATAAGAATGTCTATAGGTATCTCGTTGTGCAGGCAAAGGGCTAATACCTTGTTGAAGTCGTGAGCATACTTGACGCAGACGGAACCGCTCTTTCTGCCTACGGATTGTGTTGCTG
>JAFPZI010000096.1 GCA_017417365.1 Synergistaceae bacterium | reverse complement strand
CAGACACACCATCATCAACGACAACAACACTGCTGAAAATTTATGCTTCAAGCTGCTTCCTCCTTAAGATTATGGATTTAGTATTGTGGATTTGTGGGTGAACGTATCATAGCAACACCCCCAACCCTGAAGGTCAATGAGGAAAATAGAACACGTTCTATTTATGCTGGTTATCACACTGTGCTAATATTTACCCAGAGGTGAAAACTTTCATGAAGAGAATAATTACTATCGGACGCGAATTCGGTTCAGGAGGCCGCGAATTAGGCAGATACCTCGCCGAAACCCTCAGCTTCGCCTACTATGACCGCGAAATCATCGCAGAAATCGCCAAACGTACTTCGCTCTCCGAGAAATACATTCAGCACATCACCGAACAGAAGCCCATTATCCCCTTCCCAATCCACACGGGACGGACATTTTGGGCGGCAATCCCCGACTACAACCAGTCCGTTCACCAAGAACAGCACAGCATTATTAGGGAAATGGCCGAAAAGTCAGACTGCGTTATCGTCGGCAGGGGAGCTGACTATATCTTGAGGGACTCTAACCCCTTCAGGCTGTTCGTGTATTCGGACATGGACAGCAAGATTCGCCGCTGCAGGAACAACGACAGCTCCGACTACGAGGCCGGAGAAGCCCTCACCGACAAGGAACTAGCACGCCGAATCGAGCAGATCAACACGGGACGGGCGGACTACTACGAGTTCTACACCGGCCAGACTTGGGGAGCGCGCGAGAACTACGACCTTTGCGTCAACACCGGCAGATACACCGACTTCAAGCAGCTTGCCGAAAGCATCGCACAATTCTGCTCATGGTGAAGGATTGCGCATACCCCGCGGGAATGTTCCTGTACCGTTCGTGCGTGAAAGCCTTCATGCTGCTCGGGGGCCTGCACTACCTCAAGCGCAAGTACAGGGGCGATTTTTCCGAGAGGACGGGAATAATTCAGGATGTCCCTGAAGGCTCAATCTGGGTTCACGCGGTCTCTGTGGGAGAAGTACAGTCAGCCAGCTCACTAATCAGGAGGATTAGGAGCCGGAGCGCATACCCTTGCGTAATCTCCACAGTAACGCCGACGGGCCGGGAGATGGCGCAAAAACTCCTTGAGGGAGTAACAGCACGGATAATCTACAGTCCCTTCGACACGAGAAAATTCGTAACCCGCGCTCTGGACACGATAAAGCCCGCAGCATACATCACAATGGAGACCGAACTATGGCCTGAGATTCTCGCACAGCTCAAGGCCCGAAATATCCCGGCATTCTTGGCCAACGGAAGAATTTCGGATAAGAGTTTTTCTCGGCTCAAGAGGACAAAATATTTCTGGCACGGGGTCTTGAACTGCCTCGAGAAGTTAATGGTACGGTTCGAGAGCGACAAGACGAAATTTCTGGCACTAGGTGTCCCTGAGGAAAAGATAATCATCACTGGAGACAGCAAAGTTGACACACTCTTAGACCGCCGGAGGACCGCGAGCCCTGAGACTTGGGGGTGGCTCAGGAAGGGGAATGGGCCGCTTTTCGCTGCCGGGAGCACCCACGCAGGCGAGGACGACATAGTGATAGCTGCCTTCAGGATTGCCCGAAAGAAGCACCCTGACGCAAGATTGGTGATTGTCCCTAGACACCCGGAGCGGGCACTGATGACCGTAGCGAGCGTGCTGCCCTACCCTGACCTACACGCGGAACTGCTCTCACGCCTCGAACGCGGAAAAGTTGACGCTGATGTTATCGTTGTGGACAGGATCGGGGTGCTGTTCGAGCTGTACGCTGCGAGTGATGCGGTGTTCATCGGTGGCAGCCTCGTCGAGAAGGGGGGGCAGAACCCGTTTGAGCCTGCGCTGTTCGGGCTTCCTGCGATTCACGGGCCGTGCATGACGGATTTTCCCGACACCGGCCGAATGGACTCGATGGGTGCGGCTGTGTGCGTGAACAGCGACTCGGAACTCGCTCAAGCGTGGTGCGGCATGCTTTCACAGTCCGCGAAGACTAAGGCTTTGAGGGACTGCCAAGAGTATTTTGCGACACTCGGTGGAGCTGCAGCGAAAACTTGGGAAGTAATAGAGTCAAGTTTGCTTGACAGGAAAAAGTGTGAGGGGTAAAATATCTCTCGTTGTTCAGCCGGGCGGATAGTTCAGCGGTGGAACACCTGCTTTACACGCAGGGGGTCGTAGGTTCGAACCCTGCTTCGCCCACCAGAGATTTTGACCACAATGCGGGGTCGTAGCTCAGTCGGTTTAGAGTGTCGGCCTGTCACGCCGAAGGTCGCGAGTTCAAGTCTCGTCGGCCCCGCCATTAAGTTTAGAGGGTCAAAGGTTGAGGGCGGGATAGCTCAGATGGTAGAGCAATGGACTGAAAATCCATGTGTCCCCGGTTCGATTCTGGGTCCCGCCACCAGTATCAAGAGAGTATTGCGGAAGTAGCTCAGGGGTAGAGCACAACCTTGCCAAGGTTGGGGTCGCGGGTTCAAATCCCGTCTTCCGCTCCAGAATATGAAGATGAATTGAGGCCTTGAGGTTAATTCCTTGAGGCTTTGTTGATTGAGGCTTTATTGATTTGTGGAGTTAAGATTCTTTCTTCTGTAAGTTATGCCTTGCCGGTTTATGCTCCCGTAGGTTGTGGCCCGTTAGTTGTGCCCCGTCAGGTATGCTTCCGTCAGGTATGCTCTGTAGGTTATGCTCTCGTAGGTTATGGCCCGTCAGGTTACGCCCCGTCAGTTATACCCCGTCAGTTGTGCCCTGTCAGTTATGCCCTGTCAGTTGTGCTCCCGTCAGTTGTGCCCTGTAGGTTATGCTCTGTAGGTTGTGCTGCCGTACGTTATGCTCCCATCAGTTACGCCCCGTCAGTTATACCCCGTCAGTTGTGTCCTGTCAGTTATGCCCTGTCAGTTGTGCCCTGTAAGCTATCCTCCCGTAAGTTTTGCCTTGTCGGTTATGCCCTCGTAAGTTATGTTCCTGTAGGTTGTGCCCCGTAAGTTATGACCCGTAACTTATCCTCCCGTAACTTATCCTCCCGTAACTTATCCT
>JAFPZI010000095.1 GCA_017417365.1 Synergistaceae bacterium | reverse complement strand
GGGGACGATAGATATAGCTGAGGCCGATAACGTTTACATTGACAAGTCGCTTGTACCTGATAGAAAGCTGCTGAGGAAAAATGATATTATCGTAGTGGCCTCGACAGCGAGCACGAAAGTAATCGGCAGGGCGGGTGTATCACTAGAAGACTACAACAATGTTGCGCCGGGAGCGTTTTTGCTGCTGCTGCGTCCTGTGGGTGAAGTTTTTGCGCCTTACGTTGCTTATTACTTTCAGACAACGACATACAGGAACAGAGTCAGAGATTGTGCGAGGGGCGGAGGCATAAAGAATTTGAGGGTTAGCGATATTACGGAGGCTTCTTTTCCCCTTCCGCCGCTCGACGAACAAAAGCGAATCGTCCAACGCCTCGAGGCCGTCCTCCCCGAGATTGACGCTCTCAACGAACACATTCACCGCCTCAATCATGCGCGTGAGGTGTTCTGGAGGTCGCTGATTCAGCAAGAGACTCACAGCCGGGATGAGTTGCTGCCAGAGGGTTGGCGATGGGTCAAGCTGGGGGATGTGTGTACGCTGATTAATGGCCGAGCGTTCAAACCTAATGAATGGAGTAAAGAAGGATTACCTATAGTCAGAATACAAAATCTCAATGACCCTAACGCAGAGTACCATTACTTCAATGATGAGGTTGAGAAGAAGTATATGCTTTACGGTCAGGAGCTTTTATTTGCGTGGTCGGCCTCTTTGGGAGTGTATCTTTGGAACGGCGGAAAGGCTGTATTAAATCAGCATATCTTTAAAGTTGAGGTAATCGAAAGCGTAACAATAAAAAGCTATATCGGTTACACTTTGCAAGCACAACTTACGAAGATTAAAAATTTATCTCACGGCACAACCATGAAACATATTCGCAAGGGAACATTTGAGGCTGTAACAATTCCCCTTCCGCCGCTCGACGAACAACGCAGAATCGTTCAACGCCTCGACAATTTCCACAATGCAATCTTTCAGCTTTGACACACTCAGCTTTTGCCTGTACAATATCCCGCAATCAACAACGAAAGGAGAATCTCAACGTGTACACAACCAACTTCACATCAACCCTCGCACTACTCTTAGGCACTGCGGATTCTCCGGGAGTGCTCTAAATCCCACGCTCACTCACAAGAACACGATACTCATACGGGGAATCTGAGACGGACACACAATCTCAGGCCCCGTTTTTTATGCAGGAGGAATAGTATTAATGCATCAGGTTAAGATTTTCGACACAACTTTACGCGACGGAGAACAGTCCCCGGGCTGCAGCATGAACCTAAGCGAAAAAATCGTCATGGCCCGCCAGCTCGAGAAGCTCGGGGTTGACATCATAGAGGCCGGATTCGCAATAGCCTCACCGATGGACTCCAAGAGCATTCAGGCAATAGCTGCTGCCGTCTCCAGCTGCACGGTTGCCAGCCTCGCCCGCCTCAACCCTAAGGACATTGACGCGGCTTGGGAGTCGGTCAAGAACGCGAAGAAGCCCCGAATCCACGTCTTCATAGCCACGAGTGATTTGCACATGCAGTACAAGCTGAGGATGTCGCGTGAACAGGTCCTCAAGGCGATAACTGAGATGGTCTCCTACGCTAAGGCCAAGTGCGAGGACATAGAGTTTTCCGCTGAGGATGCCTCACGTTCCGACCGGGAATTTCTCGTACAAGCCTTCAGCAATGCAGTAGCCGCAGGAGCCACAACGCTCAACGTCCCGGACACAGTCGGCTACTCAACACCACAAGAGATGTCTGACCTGATTACTTACCTCAAGGAACACGTAGCGGGAATCGAGAACGTAGCTATTTCTGTCCATTGCCACAATGATTTGGGAATGGGTGTGGCGAACTCGTTAGCCTGCGTGAAGGCCGGAGCTACTCAGGTTGAGTGTACGGTGAACGGTATCGGTGAGCGAGCCGGGAACGCTGCACTTGCCGAAATCGTTATGGCCCTCAAGACCCGCCGGGACTACTACGAGGCAGACACCGGCATAAACACTCGGGAAATCTACAAGTCCAGCCGACTTCTCAGCAACATTACTGGAGTCCCGATAGCCCCGACGAAGCCCATAGTGGGTGCAAACGCATTTGCTCACGAGTCGGGAATCCACCAGCACGGCATCATCACGAACGCCCAGACCTACGAGATCATGAACCCTGACGATGTCGGAGTCCCTCACAAGGCGTTAGTACTCGGCAAGCATTCGGGCAAGCACGCGATTCGTGAGAGGCTGGAGGCAATGGGCTATGAGATTCCAGAGGAGGAACTGGAGGACATTTTCGCGAGGTTCAAGAAGTTGGCAGACCAGAAGAAGACAATCACGAGCTCTGACCTTGAGGCACTGACCCTTCACCGTTCGAGAATCGTGAGGCCGGAAGAGGGTGTTGCGTCTACGTGCCAGCTAGTGAGCCACTCTATAACTTCAGGGAGCGACATTCCGAAGATTTCCTACGTGAAGCTCAAGAAGGATAATAACGTCATGGAGGGCGTAGAGTATGGTGCCGGGCCTCTTGATGCAGCGTTCAAGGCCGTGAACAAGATGCTTGGGGTTGACGCTAGGCTTGAGGACTTCAGCATTCGGGCAGTAACTGAGGGTGAGGACTCGATAGGTGAGGCTGTGGTGAAGGTGTCCAGCGGTGCGACAGGTGAGACCTACACGGGTTCGGGGATAAGCACGGACATTGTGGAAGCGTCGTTGCAGGCGTATATCAACGGCATAAACAAGATGTTCGAGGCCGGAGAGTAAGATTAAGAAGGGAATCCCCGTCGTTATGGCGGGGATTTTGCTTGCGTAAATCTGAGTGTGGGGAATTATTGACCGGCTTTGTAGGCTGCTATGCGTTTTGCCACATTGGCCTTGATGTTGCTGTAGTACAACGTGTAGTCATTCTCGTGCCTTCCGTCCGGGCCGAAGTACTCAGCTAGAAGTTTTGCGAGTTCTTCAGGCATAGGTTCAGGCTTTGCGTTCGTAACGACTGTGCCTCGTGAAAGGACTATCTGTGCGTCGGCTCCTACGTCGGCGATAACGGGTTCACCCTTCTCGTTCGCAGTGAGTGAGCCTAAGTTCTCGCTTGCTGGTGCGTAAGTCTCATCTAGCTTCCAGTTCAGAGGGTTAATGCTTATTGCTCCCGGGAATAATACGGCGTTCTTGAAGTTGCTCTCAACATTTCCTTTGCCCTCAGTGTTCCAGCTAATGATGACTCCGGTATCAGTCTCACCAGTTGCGAACTTCAGGTGTGGGTAAGCCTCTAGGTCATCCTTTGTGATTGAGTACCCTATTGCGTATGCTGCAATCATTCGCTTGTAGTAGTCTGGGTGTTCCTTAAAGTACTTCTTCAGCACGAGCCTAGTTATTGCTGAACCCTGACTGTGTCCGGCAATGATGAACGGTCTGCCCCCGTTGCAGTTCTCGAAGTAGTAATCAAGAGCTGCCGTTATGTCTCCGTAGGGAATGCTGGAAAGTGCCTCATCAAGATTTCCGGTCCTCTTCTGGACTTCACTAGCATAACGCAGACTAGATTGACGGTAATAGGGAATGAACAAATTAGTTGCTTCCTCGTAGACGGTCGCGTTGGACAAGTATTCTCCCGCGAACCCCTCAAGCAGTTCGGCATTGTCTAGCGTCGCGTAATCGGTGTCTCCCTCCCCGAAGCCCATATAGACCGTTGAGTTGATGTAGAACGTGTCTACGTCCTTCGTGAT
>JAFPZI010000094.1 GCA_017417365.1 Synergistaceae bacterium | reverse complement strand
AGTATCCTGTGTGTGGGCGACGGACTACGGGACGCACCAGCCCCCCCAAACTCAGGAAGTGAGGCCAAGAACAGTGAATTATTCTGTGTGTGGGAGCAGTGGACTACGGGACGCACCAGCCCCCCCAAACTGAGGAAGTGAGGGCATGAACAGTGAAGTATCCTGTGTGTGGGCGACGGACTACGGGACGCACCAGCCCCCCCAAACTGAGGAAGTGAGGGCATGAACAGTGAAGTATCCTGTGTGGGAGCAGTGGACTACGGGACGCACCAGCCCCCCCCAAACTCAGGAAGTGAGGCCAAGAACAGTGAAGTATTCTGTGTGGGAACGACGGACTACGGGACGCACCAGACCCCAAACTCAGGGAGTGATGACCATGCATGACAAATTATTAACCGTGAGACTGTTCGTAGCTTCACCCTCCCTCTACTTTTGCGGACAAATCTAGGAAGTGATTACCATGAATGACGAAATACTATCTGTACAAAACCTCAACACCTCATTCTTCACGTCAACTGGCGAAGTCAAAGCCGCCTCAGATGTGAGCTTCAGAGTGAGGCGCGGAGAAACTTTAGGCATAGTGGGCGAATCGGGCAGCGGAAAAAGTACCGTAATGCTCTCAGTAATGGGCCTGTTAGGGAGTTCCGGCCAAATCAATTCCGGCACAATAACCTTCATGCATCAACCCCTAACCCCACAAACCATCAAGACCTTACGCGGAAAAAATATCTCTATGATCTTTCAGGACCCAATGACCAGCCTTAACCCCGTCCTGTCAATCGGGACCCAGATTGAGGAAACCCTCAAGCGTCATAACTGGCAGGGAGACATTCATTCCCGCGCAATAGACCTCCTCAACCGCGTCGGCATCGTCCCACCACAACCCCGCCTCAAGCAATACCCTCACGAGTTCAGCGGAGGACAACGTCAGCGCATAATGATAGCCATAGCCTTAGCGTGCAACCCAGAACTACTCATCGCCGACGAACCAACAACAGCCCTCGACGTTACAGTGCAGGCCCAAATTCTCGCCCTCATCAAGGACCTCCAGCGGGACTCGGGAATGTCGGTAATCCTCATCACTCACGACTTAGGGGTCATAGCCGGTAACGCCGACCGAGTGTTAATCATGTATGGCGGCCGAATCATGGAGCAGGGAACTCGGCAGGAAATCTTCTACTCACCCTCTCACCCCTACACTAAGGGCCTCCTACGCTCCGTCCCCAACCCCGAACACCCTAGCGGCCGCCTCATACCCATTGAGGGACAACCCCCAGACCTCCTCAACCCTCCCAAAGGCTGCCCTTACGTGAAACGCTGCCCGAACGCTATGAATATCTGCCTCGACCGCAAACCCAACACTTTCACTCAGAGTGAGACGCACAAATTCTCCTGCTGGCTCGGGGAGGTGAGAGCATGATTCTCGAAGTCGATAACCTCACAAAATTTTTCCGCACACCTTCAGGCCTCGTTCACTCTGTCGACGGCGTCAGCTTCTCCCTTGCTCGCGGTGAAACGTTAGGGCTTGTGGGTGAATCCGGGTGCGGAAAGACCACCACAGGCCGC
Source organism: Synergistaceae bacterium (assembly GCA_017417365.1). Lineage (GTDB taxonomy): Bacteria > Synergistota > Synergistia > Synergistales > Aminobacteriaceae > JAFUXM01. The sequence goes on along the minus strand of JAFPZI010000094.1, from coordinate 5,270 downwards.
ACAATAATCCGCCTCTATGACCCCACATCAGGCCGCATAAACTTTGACGGCCAAGACATTACCACCCTCACTCCGAAGGAAATGTTACCCTTCAGGAAGAGAATCCAAATGATATTTCAGGACCCTTACGCCTCCCTTAATCCCAGAATGACCGTCGGCGACATCATCCGCGAACCCCTGATCATTCACGGCTTCCCGAAGGACCAACACTCAGACAGAGTCGCACACCTGTTGAGCCTCGTCGGACTGAACTCGGGGCAAGCCGGACGTTACCCCCACGAGTTCAGCGGGGGCCAGCGTCAAAGAATCGGGATAGCCAGAGCACTTGCCGTTGAGCCGGAACTAATCATCTGCGACGAGCCTATTTCCGCCCTCGACGTATCGATTCAGGCCCAAATAGTCAACATGCTCGAGGACCTCCAGAAATCTCTTGGCCTGACATACATATTTATTGCCCATGACCTGTCAATGGTCCGGCACATCAGCACGCGCGTTGCAGTAATGTATCTTGGCCAAATCGTGGAACTTGCGGGAAGCGGCGAACTCTACACCAACCCCAAACACCCTTACACGATTTCGCTAATGTCCTCAATCCCAATACCAGACCCCGACAAATCCGACGCAAGGCCTCAAGTTTTCCTAGAGGGGGAAATTCCCAGCGCGGTCAACCCTCCTTCAGGTTGCAGGTTCAGGACTCGCTGCCCGAAAGCGAAGAGTGAGTGTTCAAGTGTTGACGCAGTGTTGAGGGACGTTGGGAGAAATCATCTCTGTGCGTGCCCGTTCATAGACTAAGGAGGAATTACTATGCGCAAAACTTTTCTGGCGGCCTTAATCATCATGGCTTGGACCTGCATATCTTCAGCTGACGAAATCATCTACAACTTAGGCGTTGACCCCCGAACGATTGACCCAGCTCTGAACTACGCACTTGACGGCTGTGAAGTCGACGTGAATATCTTCGAGGGGCTGTTACGCGTCAACTCCGACAGCAGACCCGAACCCGGCAGCGCACAATCTTGGGACGTTTCACCCGACGGTCTTACGTGGACGTTCCACCTTCGCGAGGGCCTCAAGTGGTCGGACGGACAGCCCTTGACAGCCTCACACTTCAGGGACGGCTTCTTGAGGGTGCTCGACCCCAAGACCGGCTCACCTTACGCGAACTACGCATTCTTCATCAAGAACGGCAGGGCGTATTACGAGGGCCGGGTAAAACCCGAAGACGTAGGCCTCACAGCTCCCGACGACAAGACTTTTGTTGTCCAGCTTGAGTATCACAATCCCTTAATGCTGGACTACATGATGTTCCCGTTGTTCCAGGCCGCGAGAATGGACGTAATCAACGAGAACCCCAGAGGGTGGGCGGCACGTCCCGAGACGTTGATCAGTAACGGCCCGTTCAAGCTGGAGAGCTGGAAGCACGGCGACGGAGGAGAGATGATTCTCGTGAAGAACCCCCACTATTGGGACGCGGCTAACGTCAAGGCCGAACGTTTGCGCTTCGTGTTCATCACGGACTCAAACACGGCATTTGCGGCGTTCCGTGCAGGGAGGATTGATTACGCCAACGGAGCTCCGGCTATGCTTGTCCCGATGCTCCTGAAGTCTGGTGCGGCAACAACGAAACCTTCACTCACCGTGTCATTCATCGAGTTCAACATTCACAGGAAACCGTTTGACGACTTGCGAGTCAGGAAGGCCTTCACCCTAGCGATTGACCGGCGGTTACTCGTCGATAAGATTCTGTTCGGTGGCCAGACACCTGCAACTGGGTTTGTTTGTCCCGGAATACCCGGCAGGACGGACTCGGAGGACTTCAGGACTGAGGGGGGTGCGTTTTTGCCGGAGAGCGCGGACGTTCAGGAGGCAAGAAGGTTGCTAGCTGAGGCTGGGTACCCTGAAGGTAAGGGCTTCCCTGAAGTCGTCTACAAGTACAGCACCAGTCCCGGGGGCAAGCGAATTTCTGAGGCCCTGCAAGGCATGTGGAAGAAGGCTCTTGGTGTTGAGGTCAAGCTGCTCAATGAGGAGTGGAAAGTCTTTCTCGAGACGCGCAGAAATCTTGACTACGACATGGCCATAAGTGCTTGGGCAATGGACTTCATGGACTCTATGAACTTCTTTGAACAATTCTTGTCTGACTCTCCCCTGAACGACTCTAAGTATTCGCGCAAAGATTTCGACGAGGTCATGAGCAAAGCCGCCTACGAGATGGACAGGGTAAAGCGCACGAATTACCTCCACGAGGCAGAAAGAATATTAATGGAGGATTTGCCCGTTTCGCCGATGTATTTCGGGCTGTCGATAGAGATGAAGACCAAGAGGGTCAAGAATATTCACATGGTACTTCTAGGCTACGTGCTGTTCCGGGACGCTGAGATAACGGAGTAACAAAGCAGGGCGGGAAAATTATTCTCCTGCCCTGAGCATTAACCCACAACAAAATTTATCACTTGGCCGAAATCTGAGACCGTTACAGAAGACTTGTAAAAAGTTATTAGCTTATCGCTTAAAACTAACTTTTACGCTTCTTTCCTCATTCAACGCGTCCGCTTTGGCGATGGTCTGCTACTCACGATTGGTATGACGCTCCAGAGGCTTCAACTCCCCGCTAACGTACGGGTACATATCAATAATCTCGTCTTAGTGAGTTATTACTGATTGCCCATAGTGATAAAGATTTACGCTCGCGTTCAGGTCTCGGTCTATCACAGCTCCACAGTATGAACAATGATACGTCCTATCTGACAGTCTCAGGTCATCCTTCTTGTGTCCACATGCCGAACACAGTTTGCTCGAAGGGTAAAACCTGTCTACTGTGATTAACCTTATCCCGTGCCAATTGCATTTGTACTGCATTATCCTGTAGAACTCTGCTAACTTCTGCTCCTGCACTGCGCGTGCCAAATGCTTATTCTTCATCATGCCGGTTACATTCAGGTCCTCTAGCACTATGAAACTTGGTTCTCGCTTCATTATCTCCGCCGTTACCTGATGTATGTAGTTCGTCCGTATGTTTGTCAGCCGGTGCGTTACGCGTAAAAGCTGCTTCTCACTCTTCACAATGTTACGCGTCTTTCTGTAACTCTCTCCTTTCTTGTTCTTGATATATTTTCGTGAGAGTTTGCGCTGTAACCTACGCACTTTCTTCTTCAGCCGTCTCACTCGGCTCGTCTTGTTGATGTTCTTGTAGACATGGCCTGTACTGCATATCGCCAAGTCTTTTACTCCAACATCAATACCTATCCCCTCATTTGTCTCCGCTATAGGCTCTGGAGCTTCGGCCTCAATGCCTACGGTCAGATACCAATTCAGCCCGTCGAACGTTATGCGCGGGTTAGAGTACTTCGTGGTTGTAGGTATTCGGTCATGTTCTGCAAGCCTGAACCAGTTAGCACTCTGGCGGGATTTCTTCTTGCTTCGCGCCATGTTCTCCAGCTTCACATGTGTATTCGTGAACCTTATCTTCACAGGGTCAACATAAAAGCTAGGTCTGTTACGTTTGCGGCTCTTATACTTCGGGTGCTGGGCTAATCCCTTGAAGAACTTACGATAGGCTTCTACTGCATCCTTGACCGCCTGCTTACACACGTTGTTGCTAATGGTGTACAGCCACTCATTAGCAGGCTCATTCTTGTACTCTGTGAACCGTTTGCGCAGTTCGTAATCATTGATGAATTTGCCGCCTGCCTCATAGTTTTTCTGCTCCTGCTCTAGTGCCCAGTTGTACGTAAAACGTGCTGTGCCCGCAAACTGAAACAACCGCGTTGCCTGATGATTATTCGGGATTAGCATCACTCGAATTGTCTTAATCATCGTCATCACCTCCTGTCATGAATTATAAAGACAATGAGAAACTTGCTAATATCCTCGATACTTATAACCTTTTATAAGTTTTTGTTAGCTGTTTCTATGCCTTCCTTGAGGCGGCGTGTTACCCTGCGGATTCCTGAAGCGGCCCGGGAGTCGTGCTCAATGAGGGCTAACGGGTCATGTTCTCCCTTGATTATGCCCTTGAGGTAGACGTAGCCCCCCGACGCTGAGACGTTAGCGAGGCTTATTCCAGTAACGTTTATGCTCTTGACCAGCCTGCGCCTGTAGGCATCGAGAGCATCAAGCCTGTACACAAGGTTATAGTACTCTCTGGGAGTTGCGGAATATCTCAGGGTGAACAGCGGGTCAAAGTCCTTGAGGCTCTCCTTAGTCTTTGCGCCCTCGACTGACTGGGGCTCATCGATAATCATGATAGGCCTGACTGAGGCGAGAACGTCAATAGGCTTCATGCTCTGGAACTGGTCAATCTCCATTCTTATGCGGCGGGAGTTGGAGTCTTTTGCGTTGAAGGCCTGAGAGTTGATGATCATGATCTCTATTCCGCTGTCAGCTGCGAACTGGCGTAACTGCGGGAGGTTTGCGGAGTCGTAGATGAAGTAATGCGCGCGTTTTCCGTAATCTCCCATGAAGTGTTCTTCCGTTACCTGAAAAGTTTTGTGGACCCCCTCACGTATGGCAATGCTTGGGACTACTACGATGAATTTCGACCAGCCGTAAAGACTGTTGAGCTCGTAGATAGTTTTGATGTAGGTGTAAGTTTTGCCTGTGCCGGTCTCCATTTCTACGGTGAAGGAGTGTCCGTCGAGTGAAGTGGAAACGTCGAGGGAGTTAGCGCGCTGTACTGCCTGAAGGTTTGCGAGGAGCTGAGAGTCAGAGAGAGTGAGGGAGTTATTGCCCCACAGTGAGAGGATTTCTGGGATTACCTGCTGTCGGTCCTCTAGGTTGTAGGGAGTCTGAGAGCTGCTGAAGGTTTGTCCTGTGAAGATGTTGCAGACTGATTCAGCGGCTCTCTGCTGGAAGGGCTGGTGTCTGAACTTAAGTTTTACGGTCATGAAGTTATCCTCCTACAAAATGTATAGGTCTGAGTCTGGTGAATAGTGCCTGAAAATCTGTTCGAGGTTGATTCTCTCACACGCTCCGGCGAAACCTGAGTCCCGGAAGATGACTCTTTTGGCCTTGCGCTTGGCGATATTCCTCACGACTTCCTCACTCAGATTCTCCCCGAAACACGCGACGATTTCGCCCTCTCCGTAGGTGTGAATGGTGAAGCCGTCGACTTCCTCGTGTGAGTACTTGAGGGACAAGGGGAGGCCAGCGTCGGTGATGGACATGAAGAGCAGGTCGAGGTTAGAGCGGTCGGGTTTGATGTTGTCTGTGAGTGAGTCGAGAATTTCGGGAGTGAAGTCATCTGGAGAGGTGAAGACTGGGCGGAAGTTAGT